>JAAHHL010000397.1 GCA_010672185.1 Caldora sp. SIO3E6
TCTCTTAAGCCCCCCTTTTCTCTTAAGCCCCCCTTTTCTCTTAAGCCCCCCTTTTCTCTTAAGCCCCCCTTTTCTCTTAAGCCCCCCTTTTCTCTTAAGCCCCCCTTTTCTCTTAAGCCCCCCTTTTCTCTTAAGCCCCCCTTTCAAAGGGGGGTTGGGGGGATAATAAAATCATAACCACAAAATTATTCACTGCTAACTCATGTCTAATTTAAAACAAGGCCGCTATTTTTTACCCTATAATCCTCTCCTAGTCGAACGAGCCAAACAAATGCGCAAAAATCCTACCCCGGCAGAGCGCAAACTGTGGCAAGAATACTTAAGACAGTTTCCTTTAAAAGTGTGGCGACAAAAACCAATTGATAACTTTATTGTGGATTTCTATTGTGCTAAACTGAAATTAGTTATCGAGGTTGATGGAGATACTCATTTTACCGCAGAAGGGATGAGTTATGATGAACACCGAACTCAGACCTTAGAAGGTTATGGTTTGCAGGTGGTACGTTTTACTAATGATGAGATTATAAATTGCTTTGATGGAGTTTGCGACTGTATTAGTGGGTTTATCCCTCTATCCCCCTAAATCCCCCTTGGTAAGGGGGACTTTGAAGTTTAGGGAACTTTGAGTTGGTAAGGGGGACTTTGGGGTTTAGATGAGATGAACTCAATTCTTTGGTCTCCATTATTGACATAAGAGTTCAATTTATTCAAGTGCTTTTAAGTTTTTTTAATAATCAATTTTTGTGGAAAATGGATAAACTAAAAATAGAATTATTGGTATAAAAAACAACTATAAAATGTTACAATAATACAGGTAGCATAAAGCACTGAGGTCAAAATTATTGCTAGTAAGAAGAGAAAATTGTTGTTGGTAATAGAAGGTTAAATTGGTGTTTTTCGGCAGTTTATGGTGCTGGATGTAATATCAGTTACCATGTTGAAAACCCCGACTTCTTAAAGAAGTCGGGGTTCTGGGCAGTTGACGAAAGAAGCCTAGGTTCTGGGATTAAGTTAAAGAGTTGTTCAATTTCACCATTGGGGGTAGTAGATTGTTAATGGTAGTTGGTAGACTTGCTCTAGTAACTGACCCTATCTGTTTTTGGGCTGCGGTAGGCGATCGCTATTTGGTTGATGTAGCAAAAATCACTTTTAGTTAGGGGGTAATTACGTAGATACAGTTCAGGTTTCTGACTTTTAGAACCCCGACTTCTTTAAGAAGTCGGGGTTCTGGGGATTTGGTGGGGGATTTGGGATAAAATTGCGTCAGCTACACTGCTGCCGTAGGCAATCGCTCGACAAACCACCACCCAACGCTATCATGAGCCATACTCCCACTAACTGCTACTTCCCACTTCTCGCTGTAGCCATGGTTAGCAGCAGTTTAATCCCTACCTGGCAACCAGCTCAGGCACAGTTAATTCCCGATAATACTTTAGAAGCAGAAAGTTCCGTAGTTGTTCCCATTGAAGCTTTAAAAGAGGAAATTCAGGGGGGTGCAGTAAGGGGGGCTAACTTGTTCCACAGTTTTTTGGAGTTTAATGTTGACGCTGGCAGCAGTGTTTATTTTGCTAATCCTGCGGGGATTCAACATATCCTGACTCGGGTTACTGGAGATCAGGCAACGAATATTGGAGGGCGCTTGGGGGTAAATGGTGGTGCTAATTTGTGGTTAATTAATCCTAATGGCATCAATTTTGGCCCTGATGCCAGCTTGGATGTACGGGGTTCCTTTGTGGCGAGTACGGCGGATGGGATTGAGTTGGGGCAACAGGGAGTATTTAGTGCCACTAATCCCCAAAATAGTCAGTTACTGACAATTCAACCAACGGCATTGTTTCATCAGGCTTGGGCAACTCATCAAGCCCAAATTAATAATCAAGCTGATTTAGCTGTAGCACCGGGGCAAACTTTGAGGTTACAGGGTGGTACAGTGAAACTGACGGGTTCCCTCACCGCACCGGGAGGTAAGGTGGAGGTATTGGGCAATCGGGTTGGTTTGTTGGGGAATGCCAGAATTGATGTTTCTGGGGTCAACGGTGGGGGTACGGCGTTGATTGGGGGAGACTATCAGGGGCAAGGAGAAGTGCCCAGGGCAATTCGTACTTATATTAGCCCCGATGCCAGGATTAGTGCTGATGCTCTAACCAATGGTGATGGGGGTAGGGTAATTGTTTGGGCAGATGACATTACTCGATTCTATGGGGAGATTAGCGCTCGTGGAGCATCGGGAGATGGGGGCTTTGTCGAAGTCTCCGGTAAGGAACAGCTGGTCTTTCGCGGTAAAGTAGATACGGATTCCGATACTGGTAATCTTGGTACTTTGCATTTTAGAAGCGCGACTTCTTCTGTGAAGTCGCGCTTCTGAGCAGATTTAGCTCAATTGACAGCTTAATTAGACATTCTGTAAGTCAAATTCATAAGCACCAGCAACGGTTAAGCGAGTATTTCCATTGTTCACTGCTTTGCAAAATATTTCGTAGTCGTTACTAGTCGGATTTAAGGTTACCTTGAACTTCATATTATCATCCCCTGAGGGCATCATCTCTAGGGTTAGTTCAGTAGTATATTTCCAATAATAGTTATTGAGGCATTTTACTGTTTTAAAACTGCTATTAGGATCGATCGAAAATTTTTGACTGGGAGAGTTGCTTTGATTTTCCTGGGTGAAGCCGCTAGTTGATGCTTCTAAAACATTAGTAGAGCCGGATACTTTTAGATAGTAATTGCTCACGGAAATACTCCTTATTAATTGCGTTAGTGTTGAGTTATGAGATGGTTGATGCTTTTCTGGTTCGAGTTGGTTCCATCTCTAGTCTTTAGACTATACGGTTTATATCTGAACTCCCAACTCCCTTACTAAGGAGGATACTTTTCTTTCCTTATAGTAGCTATTGCATTCTTGGGGTAGATTGTATCCCCCTAAATCCCCCTTGGTAAGGGGGACTTTGAAGTTTAGGAACTTTGAGTTAGTAAGGGGGACTTTGGGGTTTAGGGAACTTTGAGGTTTAGGTGAGATGAAATTCAATTCTTTGGTCTCTATTATTGACATAGATAATCTATTTATTCAAGTGCTTTAAGTTTTTTTTAATAATCAATTTTTGTGGTAAATGGATAAACTAAAAATAGAATTATTGGTATAAAAAACAACTATTAATGTTACAATAATACAGGTAACATAAGACTTTTAGGTAAGAAATAATTGCTAGTAATAAAAGAAAATTACTGTTGGTAATAGAAGGTTAAATTGGTGTTTTTCAGCAGTTTATGGTGCTGGATGTAATATCAGTTACCATGTTGAAAACCCCGACTTCTTGAAGAAGTCGGGGTTCTGGGGTTGTATCTGGAGTCAATTTCACCATTGGGGGTAGTAGATTGGTGATGGTAGTTGGTAGACTTGCCGTAGTAACTGACCCTATCTGTTTTTGGGCTGCGGTAGGCAATCGCATTTGGTTGATGTAGCAAAAGTTACTTTAGATTAGGGGATAATTACGTAGATACAGTTCAGGTTTCTGACTTTGAGGTTTATCCCCCTAAATCCCCCTTAGAAAGGGGGACTTGGAGTTGAGATTCTGGGCAGTTGGTGGGAGATTTGGGATAAAATTGCGATCACCATCACCTAACGCCGAGCATGAACCAGCATCCCACCAACTGGTATTTCCCACTTCTGGCTGTAGCAACTGTCGGTAGCAGTTTAATCCCTACCTGGCAACCAGCTCAGGCACAGTTAATTCCCGATAATACTTTAGAAGAAGAAAGTTCCGTAGTTGTTCCCATTGAAGCTTTAAAAGAGGAAATTCAGGGGGGTGCAGTAAGGGGAGCTAATTTGTTCCACAGTTTTCTGGAGTTTAATGTTGACCCTGGGAGCAGTGTCTATTTTGCTAATCCTGCTGGCATTCAACATATCCTGACTCGGGTTACTGGAGATCAGGCAACGGATATTTGGGGGCGCTTGGGGGTAAATGGTAATGCTAATTTGTG
The DNA here is from genome assembly GCA_010672185.1 of Caldora sp. SIO3E6. GTDB lineage: Bacteria > Cyanobacteriota > Cyanobacteriia > Cyanobacteriales > Coleofasciculaceae > Caldora. Next base: position 3,979 of record JAAHHL010000397.1, read on the forward strand.
GTTAATTAATCCTAATGGCATCAATTTTGGCCCCGATGCGAGTTTGGATGTGCGGGGTTCCTTTGTCGCGAGTACAGCGGAGGGGATTGAGCTGGGGCAACAGGGAGTATTTAGTGCCACTAATCCTCAAAATAGTCAGTTACTGACAGTTCAACCAACAGCCTTGTTTGAGAATGCCTTTGCAGCTAATCAAGCCCAAATTAATAGTCAAGCTGATTTAGCGGTGGCACCGGAGCAAACTTTTGAGAAGTAGAGACGTTACAGGCAACGTCTCTACAGGATTCTGAGCAGATTTAGTTCAATTGAGAGCTTAATTAAACATTCTGCAAGTCAAATTCATAAGCCCCCCTTTCAAAGGGGGGTTGGGGGGATAATACAGGGTTACCAATGATGAGATGCAGATTTAGCTCAATTGAGAGCTTAATTAGACAGGATCTAAACCAAACTCATTGGCACCAGCAACGGTTAAGCGAGTATTTCCATTACCCACTGCTTTGCAAAATATTTCGTAGTAGCCAGTAGCAGAATCGTAGGTTACCTTGAACTTCATATTATCATCCCCTGAGGGCATCATCTCTAGGGTTAGTTCAGTGGTATATTTCCAATAATAGTTATTGAGGCATCTTACTGTTTTAAAACTGCTATCAGGATCGATCGAAAATTTTTGACTGGGAGAGCTGGTTTGTTGTCCCTGTGTAAAGCCGCTGGTGGATGCTTCTAAAACATTAGTAGAGTTGGCTACTTTTAGATAGTAATTGCTCACGGAAATACTCCTTGTTATTTGCGTTAGTGTTGAGTTATTTGATGGTTGATGCTTTTCTGGTTGGAGTTTGTTACATCTCGTTTTTTTAGACTATGTGGTTCAGCTCTGAACTCCCAATTCCCTTACTAAGGAGGATATTTTTATTTCCTTATAGTAGCTATTGCATTCTTGGGGTAGATTGTATGCCCCTAAATCCCCCTTGGTAAGGGGGACTTTGAGTTGGTAAGGGAGACTTTGAAGTTTAGGGAACTTTGAGTTGGTAAGGGGGACTTTGGGGTTTAGATGAGATGAACTCAATTCTTTGGTCTCCATTATTGACATAAGAATTCAATTTATTCAAGTGCTTTTAAGTTTTTTTAATAATCAATTTTTGTGGAAAATGGATCAACTAAAAATAGAATTATTGGTATAAAAAATAACTATTAATGTTACAATAATACAGGCAACATAAGACTTTTAGGTAAGAAATGATTGCTAGTAATAAAAGAAAATTACTGTTGGTAATGGAAGGTTAAATTGGTGTTTTTCGGCAGTTTATGGTGCTGGATGTAATATCAGTTACCATGTTGAGAATGTTGAGAATGTTGAGAATGTTGAGAACCCCGACTTCTTCAAGAAGTCGGGGTTCTGGGCAGTTAGCGAGAGAAGTCGAGATTCTGGGTAGATTTAGTTCAATTGATTGCTCAATTAAACATTCTGCAAGTCAAATTCATTGGCCCCGGCGATGGTTAAGGGAGTGTTTCCACCTTGATATTCTTCACAGAAAATCTCGTAGTCGTTACTGGTTGTATTGAAAGTTACTTTGAATTTATCTGCTTGTCGGTTTTTGGGCGTTAGTACTACACCGTTGGCAGTATATTTCCAGTAGGTACCATTGAGACATTGAATTTTTTGAAAGCCTGAAGAGTTGGGGGTGAAGTCAAACTTTTGACTAGGGGAGTCGCTTTGATTTGCCTGGATAAATCCGGTTTCAGAACCTTCTAAAACATTAGTGGAACCGGATACTTTGAGATAGTGATCGCTCATGACAGTATTCTTGGTTGATAGCGTTATTGTTAAGTGGTTTGATGGCGGATGCTGTTCTGGTAGGAGTTGGTTTTATCTCGGTTTTGGGGTTAATTAAGTTATAAGATGTAACTCAACTCTTCAGTATCCATTATTGACATGGTTAATCTTTTTTTTCAAGTAGACTCCGGCATTTTTAATATTTAGTAACTTATGGGATACAAGGAAAATAAAATACAATTCATGGTATAAAAAACAACTATAAAGTGTTACAATAATACAGGTAATATAAGGCACTGAGGTCAAAATTATTGCTAGTAATAAGAGAAAATTGCTATTGGTAATAGAAAGTTAAATTGGTGTTTTTCGGCAGTTTATGGTGCTGGATGTAATATCAGTTACAATGTTGAGAACCCCGACTTCTTCACAAAGTCGGGGTTCTGGGGTTTTATCTGGGGTCAATTTCACCATTGGGGGTAGTAGATTGGTGATGGTAGTTGGGAGATTTACCCTGGTAACTGATGCTATCTGTTTTTGGGCTATGGTAGGCGATCGCTATTTAACTGATGTAGCAAAAGTTACTTGAGATTAGGGAATAATTACGTAGATACGGGGCGGGGTTCTGGCTATTTAGCGAGAGAAGTCGGGGTTCTGGCTATTTGGCCATCAAAGCGATCGCTTTGATGGTTTGATAAGATTTAGTATTAGCTCTAGCCCAATTCCTCATAATGAACCCCCGCTCCACCAACTGCTACTTCCCACTTCTCGCTGTAGCCATGGTTAGCAGCAGTTTAATCCCTACCTGGCAACCAGCTCAGGCACAGTTAATTCCCGATAATACTTTAGAAGCAGAAAGTTCCGTAGTTGTTCCCA
>JAAHHL010000398.1 GCA_010672185.1 Caldora sp. SIO3E6
AGTGGCTCTATGCCAAGCATACAGTATTTTACGATGCCTTACCCCACTACTTTCTAGAGTACGATGTACTGGATCTAGAAAAGCAAGTATTTCTTAGTACTTGTAGTCGTCAGCTGTTACTAGGTGGATTACCCCTAGTTTCCGTACCTATACTATTTTCTGGGCAACTCTCATCCTACCAACAATTACTCGGATTACAGGGAAAGTCCCACTACCAAACCCCTGCACATCTAGAGCACTTTCGTCAAATTTGTCAAGAAAAAGGACTAGATATAGAGCGCTCAATCCAACAAACAGATCAAAGTTCCTTAATGGAAGGTTTATACATCAAAGTTGAACCGGATGATACGGTTACAGCTCGGTATAAATACGTGCGTTCTGGTTTTTTAACCACCATCCTCCAATCTGATGGACATTGGCTCAATCGCCCAATTATACCGAATCTTCTACGTCCCGATGTTGATTTGTTTAACTTTTAAGAAACACTCGGGTTAATTGCTAATGGCTAATTGCTAATGGCTAATTGCTTTCAAGTAGTTTAGTACCGCTGCACGTAATTCCCAATTCTCAATTCCCAATTCCCAATTCCCAATTCCCACCTAAAATGAACATCTCAACAACATCATGGACATTCCCCTACTGTCCTATAAAACCCGATTGGCAAATCAATTGGTCAGCCTTGGAAGCAGAATTTGATTGGTTGCGATCGCTTGCTGACTGTCCCCAAAACCCAATTTACCATGCAGAAGGCAATGTTTTGATTCATACCAAATTGGTCTGTGAGGCATTAGTAGCCCTACCTGCATGGCAAGCCTTTCCACCCCCACAGCGCTCAGTATTATTTGCTGCGGCTTTACTCCATGATGTTGCCAAACCTGCCTCTACCCAAGTAGAAGCCGATGGTAGCATAACCTCGAAGGGTCATGTACTCCAGGGAGCCAAAATGGCACAACAAATACTCTGGGATCTAGCTGTACCTCTCCCAGAAAGAGAGGCAATTGTCGCTTTGGTAAGATATGGTAGTTTACCCTTGTGGTTTTGGGATAAGTCCAATCCGGAAAAAACAGTAATTCAAACTAGTCAAATTATTCCTTGTGATCTGCTATCAATGCTAGCAGAAGCCGACGTGCGGGGGCGCTATTGTGAGGATCAGGCTCAGTTATTAGAGCGTATCGAGTTTTTCCGGGAATTTGCCCAAGAAAACCACTGTTTTGACCAACCCTACTCCTTTTCGACCCCCCACAGTCGGTTTGTCTATTTTCACAAAGAACATAGCAACCCCAATTATCAGGCTTATGACGATACCCGCTTGCAAGTGGTGCTTATGGCAGGGTTACCAGGGGCAGGAAAAGATACCTGGATTGAGGAAAATCTTCCTGAGTTGCCGGTAATCTCTTTGGATAAACTGCGGCAACAAATGGGTATAGCACCTTCAGATAAACAGGGTGCAGTAGTAAATGCCGCAAAAGCGACGGCTAAAGATTATCTGCGCCAAGGACAATCTTTTGTTTGGAATGCGACTAACCTCAGTCGCCAGCTGCGAAGTACATTGATTAATCTGTTTGCCAATTATCAGGGAAAGATTCGCATTGTCTACTTGGAATCACCTTGGCAGGAGTTGTTACGGCGTAATCAGCATCGTACTCATCGGGTTCCAGAAAAAGTACTTTATCGGATGAGACATCGTTTGGAAGTACCAAATATTATTGAAGCACATCAAGTAGATTGGATTGTGAAGTGATTGGTTGTTTGTTGTTTGTTGTTGGTTGTTTGTTATTTGTTTTTTGTTTTTTGTTATTTGTTTTTTGACGTGGTGACGCGGTGACAGAGATATTTTCATTCTTCATTGTGAGGTGGAAGTTCATAGGAGTCTGACTTGAAAATAGAGATCAGTCAACAGTCAACAGTCAGCAGTCAACAGTCAACAGTCAACAGTCAACAGTCAGCAGTCAACAGTCAACAGTCAACAGTCAGCAGTCAACAGTCAACAGTCAACAGTCAACAGTCAGCAGTCAACAGTCAACAGTCAACAGTCAACAGTCAACAGTCAGCAGTCAACAGTCAACTTTCATCACCTGGTAGTGAAAAATTTTCATTGGGACTGCCTTCTGCCTTGTTACAAACAGAGTGTAATTATTCTACCGAACTTGATCCATCCTTAGTTTGTTAAGTTTTGTCATAGAATAACGTTCTAACTGAGAAAATTACCTGATTTCTGAAACAAACGATAGTTAATTAGTTTTAAAGCTAATTAGCGAAATGTTGGAAAATACTTCCACTGAGTTATGTTTAGACCAAGGTTCCAGAACAGTTTTCATCAACAGCACTCACCAACAAACAGGAGGCGACTGAATTTAAAACCACTGAAAACTTTCCCTCACCCCTTTTCTCCCTACTGGCTTGCCTGCATTCCTCTAGCAGCAGTCATTGTCATCGCTTGGCATAGCGCTGCTTTGGCTCAGGATGCGATTGAACTCATCGAAATTAAAGACCCTGGACTTCTGCAAGTTCAGGGAATTGTGAACACTTTTTTCGTCTTGGTGGCAGCAGTTCTGGTAATCTTTATGAACGCTGGGTTTGGGATGCTCGAAACTGGCTTATGTCGCCAGAAAAATGCTGTTAACATCCTCTCAAAGAACCTGAGTGTTTTTGCAATCGCCACAATCGCATTTTGGGCAATCGGTTTCTCCTTGATGTTTAATCCAGGGAACCCATTTATTGGCATGGAAGGCTTTTTATTAAGTAGCAAAGCTCCTGCTACCTATGGACTAGAGCCCTTTCCTGCTGGTTTACCTATCTCGGTATTTTTCCTCTTCCAAGCCGCCTTCGCTGGAACAGCAGCTACTATTGTTTCTGGTGCTGTAGCTGAACGGGTTAAGTTTGGTGGTTTTGTTATGTTCAGCGCCCTGCTGGTAGCTATTTCCTATGCTATTACTGGACACTGGGTTTGGTCTAGTAATGGCTGGCTAGCTAATTTAAGTACTCCCTTCTCCGACTTTGCCGGTTCAACGGTAGTTCACTCTGTGGGAGGCTGGTCTGCTTTAATGGGAGCAGTCATCTTGGGACCACGCCTCGGTAAATACGAAAATGGTCAAATCCGTGCTCTCCCCGGTCACAATATGAGTATTGCCACTCTGGGCTGCTTAATTCTGTGGATTGGCTGGTTTGGTTTTAACCCAGGCTCAGAACTAGCGGCAGATGAGAATATTGCTTACATTGCTCTGACTACTAACCTATCCGCCGCAGCAGGAGGAATTACTGCCACCCTTACCTCTTGGCTTAAGGATGAGAAACCGGATTTGTCTATGATTATTAATGGCATCCTGGCAGGCTTGGTGTCAATTACTGCTGGCTGTGCTAGTGTTTCCTATCTCTCCGCAGTGATTATTGGTGCGATCGCAGGCATTATTGTAGTCTTTTCTGTCTCTATCTTGGAGAGCATCCACATTGATGATCCCGTAGGAGCCATCTCAGTTCACTTAGTCAATGGAGTTTGGGGCACTTTTGCCGTTGGCTTGTTTGCTCTTGATGGAGGGTTGCTTGTTGGTGGTGGGCCGGAGCAACTAATTAGTCAAATTCTTGGTATACTTTGCATCGGCGGTTTCACTGTAATGATGAGTTCCCTCTTCTGGCTAACCCTGAAATTTACCATTGGCATCCGGGTAAGTCCAGAAGCAGAAATCGAAGGCTTGGATATTAGCGAACATGCGATGGAAGCCTACTCTGGATTCATCAAAGAATCAGGTTTGATGGGCAGTATCGGTGATGATTACAAGTAGCATCACTGAAATGCCTTATCGTTACTGAAATACCTGAGTAACTACTGCTAAATTAAATAAAGGTCAACCCGCCTCTCAGGTTGGAATTATTGAGTCTCAGCAGAAGGCGGGTGTTTTTCGTTAATAACAGAGTTGAAAATTCAGTGTCCATCCACTTCAAAAATTATCCCGGTTGGGCGGTTTTCTCTCTAGCTGTCAATGGGCTGCTGGTACTGGCAATCGTCTGGCTGCTCCTGCGGGAGTCCCATTTGTCTGTGTCTTCTGCCGTTGTAGGGGCGCACCGACGTGCGCCCAGTTCTTCTGCTGAGTTAGGTGAATCGAAGTCAATGGCTAAACCCAAGCCAGAATTGGGAGCCCGCCACAAGCTGAATTACCAGCAGTGGGTAGAGTTGCTAGCTCACGAAGCGCAGGCAGTGAGTAACCAACAGCCGGAAAATTTAACCATACTGGCTGGAGATTCCTTGAGCCTTTGGTTCCCCCTGGAATTACTACCACCAGAAACAACCTGGCTCAATCAGGGGATTTCTGGGGAAACTTCCGCAGGATTGCTCAATCGTATAGATCTTTTTGATGATACTGAGCCCGATGTTGTTTTTGTGATGATTGGCATTAACGACTTGATTCGGGGCATCAGAGGGGAAACCATTGTGGCAAACCAAGAGCTGACAATTCGCCACTTACGTCGAGCTCACCCCAAAGCTCAGATAGTTGTCCAGTCGATTTTACCCCACAGTGCTGAACAAGCAACTTGGGAAGGACGCGATCGCTTGTTATCTATTCCTAATAGTAATATCCAGAAAATCAACCAGCGACTGAAAAAGATTGCTCAAAGGGAAGGGGCTATCTATCTGGAACTCTATCCCCTTTTTGCCGACACCAACGGTAACCTCAACACTGAGCTAAGTACCGATGGCTTACACCTTAATCAGCAAGGTTACCAGGTTTGGAGCTATGCTCTACAAGTTCTTAATCAGGTTTTATTGGATAGTGAAGATTTATCAGTGAGGAGTTATTAGTAAGTTTGTTATTTGTTATTTGTTGTTGGTTGTTGGTGGTTGGTTGCAACAAGGCAGTACTGCAAGCAGAAGCCGCAGGCTAGGCAGAAAGTTGCAAGGGAGAAGGGAATTAGAGACCATTGCGCTGTTCCTCAAATCCTTCGATAGCATACAATAGGTAGGGGTGAGGTGAAATTTGGTGTTGATATTCTAGCTAGATATCCCAAAAATCACCTTTTAGGTAAACAGCGCTCGGTGAGCAAAGACCAGTGAGTCAGAAACATATATATTCTGATTACTCTTGGGTGAATAACTGGTAAGTTGGGGACTGAACACTGTTTACTCGTCCATAAGCACCAAACAAGAAAAGTATTTTGTGTGAACGTTCCCACTAATTCTCTAGAACTTGACCTAAAAGCTCTATTTCCCTTTGAACTCGATCAATTTCAGCAAGAGGCGATCGCGGCTCTGAATGCGGGTAAATCTGTAGTAGTTTGTGCCCCCACCGGTTCTGGTAAAACCTTAATCGGAGAGTATAGCATTTATCGCGCTTTAGCACAAGGTGGTAGAGTTTTCTACACCACTCCTTTAAAAGCCCTCTCTAACCAAAAGCTGCGGGATTTTCGCGATAAGTTTGGTGAAGAGCATGTTGGCTTACTCACTGGAGATAACTCGATCAACCGAGATGCTCCCGTCTTAGTGATGACTACGGAAATTTTCCGGAACATGCTTTATGGTACACCGATTGGAGAAGTCGGTACTTCCTTGGAAAGGGTTGAGGCGGTAGTACTAGATGAATGTCACTACATGAATGACCGCCAGCGGGGCACAGTTTGGGAAGAGTCGATTATCTATTGTCCGGCCAACATTCAATTAGTCGCCCTTTCTGCGACGATTGCTAACAGTGACCAGCTAACGGACTGGATGAATCTGGTTCACGGCTCAACTGAGTTGATTTATTCAGACTTTCGACCAGTTCCTCTACAGTTTAGCTTTGGTAACCCCAAGGGAATTTTTCCCCTGCTAGATCAGCACAACAATAAACTTAACCCCCGCCTCAAGCCCAAACGCCAAAGAGCTAGGGGTAGAGCAGAACGACCCCAAAGCCCCAGTGTTACCTCTGTCCTGACGCAACTACAGCACAGGGATATGTTACCAGCTATTTACTTTATCTTCAGTCGTCGGGGTTGTGATCAGGCGGTAGAGGAAGTGAGTTATTTGTCTTTGGTAAATCAACAGGAAGAAGCTCAACTCAAAACCCGAGTCGATGAGTTTTTGAGTCACTATCCAGAGGCAGGACGTGCTGGACAAATTGAACCTCTCTATCGTGGTATTGCAGCCCATCATGCTGGAATTTTACCAGCATGGAAGGGTTTGGTGGAAGAATTATTTGCAGCAGGGTTGGTTAAAGTAGTGTTTGCTACAGAAACTTTAGCAGCGGGAATTAATATGCCTGCTCGCACTACAGTTATTTCTACCCTTTCTAAGCGCACCGATGATGGACATCGTCTCCTTAAACCCTCTGAATTTTTGCAAATGTCTGGTAGAGCCGGACGTCGGGGGATGGATACTAACGGCTATGTAGTAACTTTACAGACACCCTTTGAAGGAGCCAAGGAGGCAGCTTACCTAACAACTAGTGGTGCTGATCCCTTAGTGAGTCAGTTTACTCCCACCTATGGCATGGTACTGAATTTGTTACAAACCCACAGCCTTACTGAAGCCAAGGATTTGGTAGAGCGCAGCTTTGCCCAATACCGAGCCACCCTCTACCTCAAACCTCTGCAACAGGAAATTACGGAGTTGACGACAGAACTGACAAAAATTGATATTCAGCTAGCACCG
>JAAHHL010000399.1 GCA_010672185.1 Caldora sp. SIO3E6
TAGTTCCCCAGCTACTTGTAAGGCTTCTTGGGCCATTTCAATAACTGCTGGGTCCGCTGCCACGTCAATACAATCTACCCCGGCAAGAGCGTAAGCCAAGGTGAGATTGCGGACGGCAGGGAGGTGTTGGAAGCTGGCACCGCAAATAAGCTTAAACCAGTTACCCTCCCTTAAAGAATGTAAGGGATAGTACAGTTGAGTCACTTTTATATGCTAATGCGTTGACTCAAAAATTGGGAGGTCAAATTTAAAGATTTGCTAGATCACTGAATAAAGTTTCCAGTTGCAGGGGAGTGTGGGAGGAACTTTATTGGTATTAATTAAAATGATGTCAATTTTGTCAAGTACTATATATAGTGCTTGGTGTACTAGAAAGCACTATTTAGGGCTTGCTGAATAAGTAACAAGCGCCTGACGGGAATTCAAAATTCAAAAGTAAAAAGTAATGAAGAATGCATCGGGAGATGTTGAATCAACAGTCAAACAAATTGACCTGCTCCCGATTTGATTCTAGGTTTAACAGGTTTTTATTACTCCCTCCTGCCTTCTGCCTTCTGCCTTCTGCCTTCTGCCTTCTGCCTTCTGCCTTCTAAGAATCGGACTTCATCCGCCAACCTTTTCTCTCCACCTGACGTGAACGAGCAATTACTAAGCAATCATCAGGAACATCTTTGGTGATAACTGAGCCAGCACCTACAGTCACATCTGCTCCTAGGGTTATGGGTGCAACCAAAACACTATTGGAACCAGTTTTTGTGCGATCGCCAATGGTTGTCGGATGCTTCTTGACCCCATCATAGTTAGCGGTAATCGTACCACAGCCAATGTTCACCTGATTACCTAAAGTGGCATCTCCCAGATAAGATAGGTGAGCAGCATTAGTGCGATCGCCTATTTTACTCTTCTTAACTTCCACAAAATTACCGATGCGGCAAGCTTCTCCCACCTCTGCATGACCTCGTAGATGAGCATAAGGCCCGATGCGAGTATTATCTTTGACTACACTATCACTCACTACGGAATAGAGTACCGTCACCTGTTGACCCAACTGGCTATTTTCAATTAAACTCCCTGGTCCAACCTTAGTGCCAGAACCGATCTTAGTCTTACCCCGCAGATGGGTTTGGGGTTCGATAATCACATCTGGCTGTAATTCCACCGTATCATCAATAGTGATGCTATCTGGGTTAATTAAAGTTACCCCTGCTTTCATCCAAGCATCTTTGACCCTGGTTTGCAAAATATCGTAAGCTGATGAGAGCTGTTTGCGGTCATTGATACCGAGAATCTCTTCGTAATCCTCCACATCGACTGCCATCACTGGGTCTAGGAAATTAACCACATCTGTCAGGTAATATTCCTTTTGGTCATTGTTGGCTTCTAATTTCGGTAGCACTGATGCCAGTTTGTGCCAATTGAAGCAATAAACCCCAGCATTAATGCGGTGATTTTGCTTTTGAGCAGCTGTGCAGTCTCGGTCTTCTATAATTTGTGTTAACCGATTCTCACCATCACAAAAAACCCGCCCATAACCTTGGGGATTAGGCATTTGGGCAGTAAGGAGGGTAGCCGCATTTTGATTAGTTTGATGGGTTTCTAACAGATGTTTAATAGTGCTAGAGCGCAATAGGGGTACATCCCCATTCAGAACCAGTAAATCTCCAGTAAAATCTTCTAGGTAGGGCAAGAGTTGTTGGACTGCATGACCAGTTCCTAGCTGTTGTGCCTGTTCAACAAATTCTAAGCCAGCATGGGCAGCCAAAGATTGTTGGACTCGTTCACGTTGATAGCCAACAATTACCAGACGCCGCTGAGGTTCAACCCCTAGACAATTTTCCAATACTCGTTCCACCATAGAAAGGGAACCCAATTTGTGGCAGACTTTAGGTAGGTCAGATTTCATCCGGGTTCCACGTCCCGCTGCTAGAATTGCTACTGCAACCATAATTAGCTATCAGTTTTCAGGTACGAGTTTTACAAGTTTTGTTAAGAGAATAATACCACTTGCTCTACCTTAAGATGTCCATTCACCTTTTGTATTATCCCTAATGGGATAGGGTGTAGCTTATGAGTTTAATCTCAAATCTAAAATCTTACTTCTTCTGAAAATAGAGATAATTCTTTTTATTTTTTCAGTTTTTGGGATTGTACTAATCTTTGTTAAGACTAACTTCTAAATCCACACTCGTCTTAAACTTAAAACAAACCCTGGCAAAATATCTTCCCCTGACAAACTGCTAGGATGTTTTAACACTTCCACTTCTCTCCCAGCACGATAAATCTCTACCCGTTGGTTCTGTGGATCAATTAACCATCCGAGTTTGGCTCCGTTATCAATATACTCCCGCATTTTTGCTTGTAATTTGGGGAGACTATCAGATTCAGAGCGCAATTCAATCACAAAATCTGGACAAAGGGGAACAAAGCCTTTTCTTTGTTGGGGAGTAAGGGATTCCCAACGTTCTCGAATCACCCAAGCAGCATCGGGAGAACGATCCGCGCCATTGGGAAGCCTAAATCCAGTGGAAGAGTCAAAACCTTCTCCTAAATCTTCATGCTCTTCTTGCCAACGAGCAAATTGCCCGGTAATGCTGAAATTTCTCCTACCCGATTCGCCTCCTGTAGGGGGATTCACGATTAACTCTCCTGCTGCTGTACGTTCTAATCTTAAGTATCGGTTAACTATTGAGAGCGCCTCAAACTGTTCTTGGGTAACCTGGAGGAGGAGCTCATGGGGTAATTCCAGGGTTAGGTTATTTGTCATTTGTTGTTGGTTGTTTGTTATTTGTTATTTGTTGTTTGTTATTTGTTGTTGGTTGTTGGTTGTTTGTTATTTATACTAACACTTAAACAATTATATTGCTCTTGAAATGAATCCGAATAGCACTAATGATTACTATAAATGAAGCATTATATAGGAGTACTCAACTATTTACGCTTATTAATTATCGAATATCTCAGAGATATCACAGCTTAATAACTTGGAAATGACCATACAGCAATTTTCTCTGCTATTGGGTACATTGTTGATCCCCCTAAATCCCCCTTAGAAAGGGGGACTTTGAAGAAAAGAGCAGTAACGCACCGCTGAACCTTTATCATAGGAATGAGTATGTTTGAATATATGCGATTGCCTACGACACCAGCAAAGCTGTTCACACTAACACTTAACACCTAATTGAGAAATACTTGAGGTTGAACTTGAAAACGCTGTGCTAAGTGTTGAATTTGACTCAGGTTTAATGGTTGTTCTTTGCTCAAAATAGCTTCTATAGTTTCCGCCGTACCAATTTCAGGCAAATCTGATAAACTGAGTTCATGTTCCTCGATTAAATAAGCCAACACATCACTCCCTCTACAATTAGGGATAGAATAATGCTCTGCCTCATAGGCTTCAATTAATGTCCCTAAGGTATCGAGCAAATTATAAAGAGGATGCTGTTCATCTGTGCCAATTTCATCAATTAAGTTATTTAAGCGCTCGATTGCTTGCTCGTACTCTTCTTCATTGCTAATCGTTAGCAGCATGATTGAAAGCTCTTGTAGAGTGTGTTAGCGTAACAGCGGATCACTTATAATATATACCAGACTGTGTAATCCCCATAATTACCTCAAAAATGTCAGCCAAAGATATATTTCACAACACAGTACGCTTGGCTTTAGAAAAAGATGGGTGGAACATTAATCAAGACCCTTTGTTTTTAAAACCCAGTCCGCGAGTTAGAATTTTAATAGATTTGGGAGCTGAAAAGTTAATCTCGGCTCAAAAAGGTAAATCACTAATAGCTGTGGAGGTGAAAAGCTTTGTAGGTCTATCGACCATTTCGGAATTCCATACTGCTGTTGGTCAGTTTTTTAACTATCGGATGGTCTTGAAAAAACTCGAACCAGAAAGGGTTTTATATTTAGCTGTACCAACAGATGTTTATCAGACTTTTTTTGCTGATTCCGTAGTTCAAGAAATAATAGAAAGCTTGCAGATGAAATTATTAGTTTTTTGGGTTGCCAAACAGGAGATCGCGTTATGGAAAGAATAGATTACCGTGACTTAATCGAAAAAATCATTCAGCAACATGCTACCGCAAACAATATCTATGACACTGCTATAGATCGAATTGTTTTCGATCGCAACCGGGATAGCTATTTACTGTTATATGTGGGTTGGCATGATGAAGAAAGAATTTATGGTGTCTCAATTCATATCGAGATTATAGATGGTAAAATATGGATTCAACAAGATTTTACCGAAGAAGGAATCGCGAACCAGTTGGTAGAGTTAGGGGTGCCAAAAACAGATATTGTCTTGGGGTTTAGAGCACCAGTTGTAAGAAAATTTACTGAGTTTTCAGTAGCGTAAATTATTCACAGACGGAGGAAAGACAAAAATAGTAGAAATTGTAGGGTGTGTATACCCTTCGGGATGCTTTGCTTAGAGCGTAACAAAGTGAAGCGTAACGCACCATAGTTTCCTGTAAATCTCGACAAGTCTTATCTATAACCGAATAATCGTAGCATCTACAATAATAGCGATCGCTCCGACACCAGCCAAGCTAATCCCACCCACACCTCATTGTTCAATCTCTGGTAGGTTGATGCTGTTGGTAAGATAATGTAAAAGGTAGCGATCGCTTGCTCCTGTAGTGCTACTCGCAAATTTTCTTTGTGCTCTTTGTGTCTCTGTGGTTAATTCCCATGCTTAATTGGTTGAGAAATTTGGCGACTGAGATTGCCCGAATGTTGGGGATGACGACATCAGCTACACCCCAGGAAGATTTGGAGTTTTTGCTGGAGGTGTTACAGGCAATAGCAGACAGTAACGGTAATCCACAGGTGGTTTATCCTCTACTGCAAGCTAACTTGGATAAACTTGATGATGGGTTGACACAAATTGTTCAAGTTTGGGCAAAACAGACGTTAGCAGAAGCTGAACCTCAACAAGCACAATCTATTACTGTAGATTTGGTTACATTTGGCAATCGTATGCAGCAGTTTCCTTTGGGAAGCAAAGCTAGTAATCTGGAAACTGCGATCGCTTGTTACCAAAATGCTCTACAAATTTACACCCGTGAAGCTTTCCCCGAAGACTGGGCAATGACTCAGAATAATTTAGCTGTTGCTTATAACAATCGGATAAGGGGAGAAAAGGCGGATAATTTAGAAGATGCGATCGCTTGTTACCAAAATGCTCTACAAATTCGTACCCGTGAAGCTTTCCCCGAAGACTGGGCAATGACTCAGAATAATTTAGCTACTGCTTATAGTGACCGAATACTCGGAGAAAAGGCTGATAATTTAGAAAATGCGATCGCTTGTTGCCAAAATGCTCTACAAATTTACACCCGTGATGCTTTCCCCCAAGATTGGGCACAGACTCAGAATAATTTAGCCCTTGCTTATAACAATCGGATACTCGGAGAAAAGGCGGATAATTTAGAAGATGCGATCGCTTGTTACCAAAATGCTCTACAAATTCTTACCTGTGAAGCTTTCCCCCAAGACTGGGCAATGACTCAGAATAATTTAGCTGTTGCTTATAACAATCGGATACTCGGAGAAAAGGCGGATAATTTAGAAAATGCGATCGCTTGTTGCCAAAATGCTCTACAAATTCTTACCTGTGAAGCTTTCCCCCAAGACTGGGCAGGCACTCAGAATAATTTAGCCCTTGCTTATAGCGACCGAATACTCGGAGAAAAGGCGGATAATTTAGAAAATGCGATCGCTTGTTTCAACAATGCCTTACAAATTTACACCCGTGATGCTTTCCCCGACGACTGGGCACAGACTCAGAATAATTTAGCCCTTGCTTATAGTGAGCGAATACTCGGAGAAAAGGCGGATAATTTAGAAAATGCGATCGCTTGTTTCCAAAATGCTCTACAAATTTACACCCGTGATGCTTTCCCTCAAAACCATATTGTAACCCTATTTAATCTTGGACTTGCTTACCGAGATACCGAACAATGGCAATCTGCTTACCATACCTTCTCCGCTGCCATTGATACTGTCGAATCTCTGCGGGAGGAAATTCTTTCGGGAAATGAGAGTAAACAGAAGTTGGCAGAAGAGTGGAACAAACTTTATCAGCGCATGGTAGAAACCTGCCTGCAACTGAACCAATCCACGGAAGCTCTAGAATACGCCGAACGTAGCAAGAACCGCAACCTCGTTGAAGCAATCCTCCTGCAAGACTCCCATACCATTTTTTCCTCGGAAGTTAATGCAAAACTTGCCCTGCTTCGTGAAGAAATTGCCAAGGCTCAATACCAAATCCAACAGGGTAAAGCGAAAAATTATCGGGAATTGGCACAATATCTCCAAAACCTACGAAGCCAACGCAACCAATTGCAGGATCAGTATCTCCCTGTAGGTTCGAGTTTCCGGTTCGATTCATTCGAGCAAACTTTGGATAGAGAAACTGCTGTGATTGAGTGGTATATCACTGATGAGACTTTCTTTGTCTTTATTATCACTAAAGATGCTTCCCCTAGCGTCTGGCAGTCTACCCCGGAAGACTATGATAAATTATCCGATTGGACAGTAACTTACCTGCAAACCTACTATACCGAAAACGATATATGGAGCAACCAACTCACCGAGGGGGCGATTGG
>JAAHHL010000004.1 GCA_010672185.1 Caldora sp. SIO3E6
TCTTAAAAAGCGCAGAATTAAATTGCGGATTGCTGGATCATCATCCACAACAAGAATCTTAGCAGCGGCTATGGTCATAACTTTCAACGGAGAACTTGATTGGTGATCAAGATGCAGTATTTTTTGCACCATTGGTGTATTAAGCCTTTTAGACAATTATCGTAGTAGAATTGGGGGATGCCAATAGCTGTTGGCATCATACCCAAGTCAGATAGTTGAGCAATTTACCCCAAACCTACGTGCTGTATAGCAGTTAAGGACTTAAAGTGAGTGCATTCTTAACTATGGTAAGCGCAGCTCACATCACTTAGGTATATATATTGACCTACTAAGCAAATTAATAGTTTTCCGGAGCCTCTTCATGATTTTTCGCCAAACACCAGATATTAATCAGCGTCTGACGACGCGGGGAATAGGGAATTGGGAATGGGGAATTGGGAATAGGAGAAAATTCCACCCAAAATTTCGCTCACCACCCCTACACCCCACACCCTACACCCTATACCCTATACCCCATTTTTTGTAATGTTTTGCACGCTTTGTTGTTGAAAGCAGGCTAAACTAGTTGTAAGGGCTTTGTCAAAATACTTGGCTCTTGACTTAAGTTTGAGCGGCAAAGGGAGTTTCCGTTTAGCCTTATTGATGTCTAAGATAGTAACTAGTGTAGAGTCGCTGCTATGAGGCGTGACAAAAAGGGATGTCTCGGAGGTTTTGAATGAGTGATCAAAATCCCTACGAAAAACTTGGGGTCACTGAAGATGCTTCTTTTGAAGAAATTCAGGATGCGAAAGGACGCCTAATGCAGCAGCATCAAGGCAACCAGCAGCTTGTGGAGACGGTAGAGGCTGCCTATGATGCGATTATTATGGATCGCCTCAGAATGCGCCAAGAAGGAAAAATTAAGGTTCCGGAGCGCATTCGTTTTCCTGAGAGATTGTCTCAAGCGCCGCCAAGTTTTCCTCAAACTCAAATCTCTCGCTCTCCTGCTTGGCTGGAAGGATTCTTAGATACTCCCTCAACTGGGGATATTCTATGGCCTGCTCTTATCTTTTTGCTCTTGAGCCTGTTGATTTTTCCTAACAATCAAGAACCAATCCTGCCATTGGCTTTAGCGTTGGGTTTTGGCTGCAATATTTACTTTCTCAATCGCAAGGAGCAAAAATTTGGTCGCTCTGTGCTACTAACCCTGGCCGGTTTACTGGTGGGTGTGGGACTAGGGAGTTTTCTCGGTACATATGTTGGTAGTATTGAACAATTGAAGTTTGCTACAGTAATGACCTTTGTTATTTTCTGGTTGATTAGTAGCTTTCTACGTTGACGCTTCATCATTAAGTCAGCATTTCCTGTATTTAGGGTCTGCTGAATAAGTCTGGAAGCCATACCAGAGAAGGCTTTCAATCATGCAACAAGCAAAAAAATCCAAGGAAATTGCATCTCTTGGCTCAAAAACCTGGCATCAACCTGGGTAACCTTGGAAGATGCAGATGCCCAAAACTAGGATAAATGCTGCATTCCTTCTTACTTATTACTTATTACTTGTTACTTGTTACTTATTCAGCAAACCCTATTTAGCTGTCAGCTTTTTGGCTGACAGCTGGACTCCGATGGCTAAAAATCTCAACAATCAAAGATTTTTTCTTTGAGCATACTGAATTCTACTGGTTTGTGCAGATAGTCATCTGCTCCGTATTCCATTGCTAAGCGATAATTTTCGTCATCCCCGTAAGCAGTAATCATAAATACTTTGATGTGTTCATAGCTTTCTTTGATGATTTTGAGCAGTTCTAACCCGTTCATCCCTGGCATATTAATATCTGAGAGAATCAGAAGCAGGTTATCTGCTCCTTGAAACTGTAGGTATTCTATTGCTTCCTTGGCCGAGAGAACAAAATGTATTTCAATCTTGCCTTTCCTAAGCTCTTTACGAAATTGTTGTCTGTACAACAACTGAACATCTTCTTCATCGTCAACTACCATAATTCTCATGTCTTAGCTCCCCATGTCCAAATGTATGTGTGTAGCGCTCGAGTTATGCTCCAAATGTTAGCGATCGCTAGAATTACCCGATAATGTGGCAATTCTATATCAAGTAGGGGCAGGTTAACCTCAAACTTGGGACTCTACGAGAATTTAACTAAACCTATCCCGTTTACCGAAGGCAATTCAAACTTCCTTTGGTAAGGTGATGATAAATTCCGCGTAGCTACCCTCTTCGGTTTCCACTTGGAACTGGCCTTGATGCCCTTGTACAATAATATCGTGACTAATTGATAAACCTAATCCTGTTCCCTTACCAGGTGGCTTGGTAGTGAAGAAGGGATGGAAAATTTTGTCGAGGACTTCAGGTGGTATGCCATTACCATTGTCTCGAATACGCAGTTCTACCTGATTCCCTAGGTTTTTCGTGCTAACCTTCATCTTAGGTATAAACTCCTTACCTACTGCCTTTTTCTTTTCATAGGCTGCATAGCAAGCATTGTTAGCGACATTGAGAAAGACTCGGCTAAGATCTTGGGGGATGACATGGAGTTTTTCTAGGGAATCGTCATAGTCGCTCTCTATGGTGATATTGAACCCGGAATCCTTGGCTCGCATCCCGTGATAAGCAAGATTAACATATTCCGCGAGCAGGGAGTTGATATTGGTTAATGCTCTCTCTCCAGTTGTTGCTCTAGAGTGCATTAGCATCCCTTTTACTATATTGTCAGCTCGTTTGCCGTGGTGATTAATTTTCTCGACGTTTTGTCCCAGGTCTTGTAATATCTCTTCAATATATTCGATAGTTTCGGAATCCAGTCGGTCTTTTTGGTTTTCGATTTCTTCGATGAGTTCTGTAGTTAGCTCTACAGAAAGCTCAGCAAAGTTGTTGACGAAGTTGAGGGGATTTTTGATTTCGTGAGCCACACCCGCTGTCAAGGCTCCTAAAGAAGCTAGTTTTTCTTGGGCAATAATTTGAGCTTGGGTTGCTTTGAGTTTTTTCAGGGTAGCTGCAAGAGTAGTATTTCTCTCTTGTAGTTCTTGGGTTCGCTCATCTACTTTGATTTCTAGGGTGTGGCTGTAGTCTTCTAACTGTTCGTAGAGACGAGCATTTTCAATGGAGATGGCAGCTTGAGTAGATAAGATATTTAACAATTCGACTCGTTCTGAGGTAAAGGCATCTGTGGTTAAATCATTTTCTAGATAAACAATTCCTCGGAGTTGACCTTGATTGAGTAAAGGAGTGCAAAGGATTGATTTGCTTTGTGTAGCAATAATATAAGGGTCGTTAATAAATTGTCCTTCCTGGGCAGCATCGTTGAGAACAATATTTTCTTGGGTGCGAGCTACATAATTGATAATCGTAGTCGGTAAAATAGGGATTGAGTTATCCGGGTTTACAGATTCTATCGGCATTGATTGCAAAACAGTAACTTGCTTGCTATCGACTGTTCCTTGGGCTTCGATCACCCAATTACCTTGACGACTGAGAATCAAAAATCCTATTTGTGCTCCTGCATTTTCAATCACAATTTTCATTAAATTTTGCAGAAGGTTTTCCTGTTTGATTTCGCCAGAAATTGCTTGAGAGGCTTTTAGCACAGTATTTAAGTCGAGAATTGTGCCATCATTACCAGCAGTAGATGTTGTTGTACTAAGATTAGTGGATTTGCTTTGATTGGTTACTCCCACAAAATACTGGGGATATTCTTCTTCCAGCTGTTGAACTTTGGCTTTGGCACCCCAACGGGTGTAACAATGATGGGCATTTCTTAGGTAAAGCTGACCAATTTCTTTTCTGTCCAGAGCCAGGTAAAATTCAGAGGCTCTTTCATAAGCCAAAGCTTCTTCGTGGATAAATTCATATTTTTTGGCACCTTGAATCGCTTTTTCATAAAATTCTTGTGCTTGCCAATTGTTTCCTAAAATTCTTGCTTTTTCTGCTTCTACTAAGTTGTATTTGTTGCCATAATTTTCAGGACAACTTTCTTGAAAAAAAGAAATCTTTGTTTGATAACCTTCTACTTTTTCCAAGAAATTTATCTTTTGCTTGATATCAACTTGATGATAAACAGCCAAAAGAGTTAATGATGAGTAAAATATATTTTGTATATAAATTAAATATGCCGAAGAACTTTCAGCATATTTTTCAGCTAAAATAACGGTTTTTAATCCTCTTTCATAATTCTTGAAAAAGTAGGAGCAAAATGTTTTACTTAGGCAAGAAATAAAAAGCAGCCATTGCGTATTATTCTTAGTCCAAATCTGTATTAAGTTGTCTTCTTCTTCTTCGCAATTGCTAAATAACAAATAATAATTGTCTTGTTTGTCATTTAGTAAATTAAGAAGCATTTTTTTACAAGCTTCGTAGTAATAATATGTATAATCTTGTTGGAATTTAAGAATTAAATTACTATAATCTTGACACTTTGATTCAAACTCTTCCAGATTAGAACCACTAAAAATTGAAAAGAGACAATAGGAAATCGCATTATAACCAACATGCTCAAAATCGCCTAGTTCTAATCCAACTTGAATTGCTTCTTCAAAATCGTTTAAGTTGATTGTTATAAAAGGTTCTTTCCAATGACGAGTGAATGCATAGCAATAATGAACAACCATTGGTCTGACTTTCTGAACATTATATTTCTCTAACAAATTCAAAGATAATTGTCCATACTGGTATCCAGTCTCAATATCTTGCATGAATCCACATAGAAGTTGTCCATAAAAAACATACACACTAGCTGCTAAGGGTGAGTTTCCATATTTGGTACAGAGATTAACACTAGTTAATGTTACTAAAGGATATAATTGAGGATTAGAAATAATCGCAGATGAAGTAACACCCAGTAATAGCCTAATAGCGGCAAGTTTGTAAGGATTAGTCATTGTTGGTAAATCAGCCAACTGACCAATAGATTTATCTTGTAAGAACGACTCTATTTCCGTCTTTTTTATAACAGCTTGTTCTTGCCTTTGACTTATACTAGATGGTATAATGACTCCTAGCTTGGCTAAAATCTCTAGAGCAGTATCTATCGCTTTTTCTAGTTGAAGTTGAGAATAATAAGACTGAATTTTGACCTCATAAACTTTAACTGTATCGAGAACTTCTTTGGCATTTTGAATAACGATAGCAGATAGCTCATCAGCTTTTTCAAACTGGGTATTTAGAGCCTGAATTTCTACAGAAACTGTATAAATTTCTAAAGTTAAGTTATATTGATTTGTCCAACTATCTGATGACAATAACTTAAGGGCAGTTTCTAAATAAATGAGCGCAGGTTCATAAGCTGTCGAGTCTTTTGCTTTTTTCCCGACTTGAAGATTTAGTTGAGCCAACTCATCTTTTTCTGATTGTTCGGTAATTAAACTAGAACCTTGATTAAGTTGGTTGACAACATCAAAGATCTTGTTTTGTAACTCGTATTTTCCAAGATTTTTTAAAAGTAGACGACCTATTTGTAGATGAACTTGTTGCTTTTCTTCTTCTGGAATTAGACAATAAGCTGCCTGTTGTACTCTGTCGTGTAAGAACCTGTAAAAAATGTATTCATAGGTGGGTTTAGCATCGGTTTCTGAGGTATTTTTTAATAAATTGGAAGAGTCGCCAAACAAGGGAACTTTATAGTTATTGTCCAAAGGAATTATCAGACCTTCATATAAAGCAGGTTGTAGTTCTTGAGCAGTGAATATTGTTGATTTATTATTGACAATAGAAAGAAATTCTAAATTAAATCTATTTCCAATACAAGCGGCTAGTTTGAGAACTTGTTGAGTGGTTTGAGCTAATTTTTCAATCTTGTTAACCATCAAATCAACAACATTATCGGTGAACGACAAACTTTTTATTTCCTCTATATTCCATTGCCAATATCCTTGTCTAGTCTTGTCTGAATCAAGCAAAGGTTGATGAGAATTAAAGACCAATAAACTTTCTTGATATAAAGAATAAAGAAATTGGGTTAAGAAAAAAGGATTGCCACCAGTTTTTTGCGCAACTACCTCAGCCAAAGGTTTTGAAACTTCTATATCGCAATTTAAGGTATCAGAAATTAATTGATTAATGTACTTGAACTCTAAAGGATAAATGGTAATTTCATTGATTGGTACTTTTGCTTGCTTAATTTTATTTAAAGTATGTATTAGAGGGTGGCCAATACTTACTTCATTGTCTCGATACGCTCCTATCACTAAAAAATATTTATTGTCAGTATCTGAAATTAACTGCTCAATTAAATTTAGAGAAGGTAAGTCTGCCCATTGTAAATCATCAATGAAGAGTACTAAAGGATTTCCTTTTTGGCAAAAAACATTCAAAAATCTCTGAAAAAATAGATTAAATCGATTTTGACTTTCTGTTGCACCTAGCTGTTCAACTGCTGGCTGTTGTCCTATAATGTTTTCGAGTTCAGGAATCACTTCAATAATAATTTGACCTTTATTACCTAAAGCCTCTAAAATCCTCTGTCTCCAAGTTTGTAGGGTTATATCCGGCTCACTTAGTAGCTGACGTATTAAGTCTTGAAAAGCCTGAGAAATAGCTAAATAAGGAATATCTCGTTGCAATTGGTCAAATTTACCGCTGATAAATTGTCCTCGTTGCCGTGTAATCGGCTTGTGAATTTCATTGACCAGAGCAGATTTGCCAATACCTGAATACCCTGAAATTAGGATTATTCCAACACTCCTATATCCTTCCTTACTAAGAAGTGGGGGTTCAGGGGGGTTAGCAACTTGCTCAAAAGTAGTTATAAGTTGAGTAACTTCTTGTTCTCGACCGTAGAGCTTTTGGGGAATATAGAACTTATCAGCAATATCTTGTCTTGCTAACGGAAATAGAGAAATTTCTCTTTGAGTCTTTAATTGATTAAGACAAGTTTCTAAATCAGCTTTAATTCCCCAAGCGCTTTGATATCTTTCCTCCGGTGTTTTAGCTAACAGTTTTATAACTATATTAGATACAGCTAAAGGAATATCAGGAATTAATTCATTAGGTGGTAATGGTTGTTGTGCAATATGATAATGGACTAACTCCATTGGATCAGTACTTTCAAAAGGAAGTTTATTAGTTAAAAGTTCATAAAAAGTGACACCAAGAGAATAAAAATCGCTGCGATAATCTACTCCTCGGTTCATCCTCCCTGTTTGTTCAGGTGCAATATAAGTTAAAGTTCCTTCTAGTTTATGGGGAGGGAGAATCTTTATAAATTCTTGGGATAAACGGGTAGAAATACCAAAATCAATAAGTTTGAGTTGTTTTGTTTGGGAGTTATAGATAATATTGGAAGGGTTGATATCTTTGTGTATAATATTAGCACGATGAATGACGGCTAAACTTTCAGTTATTTTAATCGCAATATTCAGAAAATCTTCTAGGCTTAATTGATTTTGGGGTAGTAACAATTTTAAAGATTGACCCCCAAAGTCTTCTAAAAGCATGACTAAACTATTTTCATATCGCTGCAAGTCATAAGCTTTGATAATATTATCTACATTCAAAGAGCGAGTAATTTCATATTCCTGCTTATAGCGTGTAAGTTCTGAAGGAGTAGGATAGTTTTCTTTGAGGATTTTAAGAATAATAGGTTGCTCATCCTTTAAGGTGGCTCGATAGACTAGCGAATTAGCACTCTCGTAAATTTTCGAGATAATCTGGTAGTTAGTACTGAAATTGCTCATTATTCTAAACCATAGAAACGGATAGTTTGATGCCAGAGGATCTTTCTTACAATTTTTGGAGCAAACTGTTCTTCTAATGCCAAAGCTTCTTTAGCAACATTTTACTAAAGATAACAAAATGTGGTAGGGATAGGCTCGTCAACCATCACACAAATGGGTGAGCGAAAAAAAGGGTGGGGAGCTGAGGAGCTGAGGAGCTGAGGAGCTGAGGAGCTGAGGAGCTGAGGAGTTGGGGAGCTGAGGAGGAAGAGAGAACTGATAATTTTTGGATACTTAGCTAGGAAATCCCACCCAAAATTTCGCTCACCCCACACAAATCCACAAGCCCATATGCTAAACCTGCCCAGGTGCTCACCCGGCAATAGCAACCAAATTAAGGCAAATATCCTGTAGAAGGGGTTTCATCAACTATCCATCCACAAGTAATAAGGCAAACCTGCCCCGGTTTCACGAGAGATAATTTTATCCCTGGAAGGAGTAATTTAAAGATTCTTGACAATATTGTTACAATTCTGTTTGAGCAATTATAAAAAATCCCGCCCTATTGATCAATAGGGCGGGTAAATATCTTAATAATTTTGGTAACATGATTAAGAAGTACAAGTAGGAATATAAGGATTTTCCGCTATTACCTTGCTTGGCTCTCGATCATCGATCCATTCTTCCAATTCAGTTGCTGTCACTGTTAATTCACCAAGTTGTGGACGAGGTGGAAAGGGAGTGATTAACCTCATTAGCTCAGGAGTATTCAGATTAGCATCTTCAATTACTCCTTGAAAGTTATTAACATCAGTTATAAATGAGTAGTATGTACGTTCTGATCTATTAAAAATAGGGAAAAAATAATCATCAGGATAATTATCAGGTTCCATCGGAAAAACGGCATACAATAATTTATCTTCTCGATTACCGTTGGGATCGGGACTAGCTTTCCATAACCTTTTAATGTTTTTGCCGTTGTCACCAGGATTTTCAAAATATCTCGACAGTGCCCTAGCAGCATCCCCTTCTGGAGTCTGTTCGTCACCATATCGCCATATATAAGCAATGATTTGAGATATCATTTTACCCTGACGAAAAAGGCGAAAAAAAGGAATTTGTGACTCTTCTTGAGTTAATTGCTCTTCATTGTTACTTGAAACTAAGTTACTATACTTAGTCAAAAGCTCTCGTTTCCCTAACATTATATAACTCCTTACTCGATGGTATAAATTTTATTGAGCAAATCGTTAATTTTATTTTACTCTATCCGGGACTTATGAGTGTAAAGGTTTGTATTAATTATCAGCAATCAAACACATACACAATCTAGTCGGCAAAACCTACTTTATTGGAACTCAAGATTCAGTAAATATTTGGTCATCATTAAGCACAGTTAAGTATTAAAATGTAAATAATTAAAAATACGTAGTTATAACTATTTTTACGTATCTTAAATCAACCAAAATTCCGTGTTTATACGTAAAAAAAATAACTCATCTGCACAAGATTAAGACCGGCAAGACACCCTATCCCACAATTAATTGATGATTGCAAGTTTATCTATTGGTATTAGTAATACTTTAAGCAATATCAAAATTTTCTAACATAGTTCTCTTTATTTAGGTTTACCTAACGGGATTGTTTTAGTTAAGTTATCTTAAGTAGCCAAGTATTGGGCGAACCCGATCCTCGGTTTGATCTATATTTGTGAGCACCTATGGTGGTGTCGTAGTCAATCGCTTACTCGGCAATGGCAACCAAATTAAGGATAATATCCGGTAGGGGCGAGTTCACCAACCATCAGCCCATCCACAAATCAATAATGCTATTAAACTTTTAAGTGAGCTTGAGAATAAATTTCTGTGATTGTGGTAGTTAGAACTTGACATTTATCTTTTATTTCTCGATTAATTACATGGGACATCCATATTTCACAGTCTTTACAAGCTGCTCTCTTGTCTAATTGATTCAGGATTAAATCCCGTCGCAGCTTCTGAAATAAATCTCCAGACCAAATCTCTTGTAGGGTTTGTTGATGATAATCTCCTAAGCTTTGAATATCTTGGTCAAAGCCTAATCTAAATAAAGTTTCAGTACAATAGTATATTCTTCCGTCAGGCAAAACTGCCATTTCTAAAAAAGGAAATAAACAAGGCCATCGTCCTTGCGCTTGTTGTTGGTAATATTGGAGAGAACTGGCAACCGCCTCACTAGTCTGGTTAAGGCGCATATTAGTTTCTTGGTACTCAGCAAGGTTTAAGAGAAAAATACTATCTACTTTCGTTAACCAACGCTGGAAAAACCGTTTTTCTTCCTCTGCACTAACATCTCGATTTCTTACAAAGGATGTTCTGACTTCACAAGCTATTCCTAATTGCTCTCGAATTTTGAGGAAATTAATTATATTAGATTCAACTCGATGAAAGTCAGCTCCCCGAACCTTTGAATAAGTTTCTGGAGTCGCTGCATCAAGGCTAATATCAATACTGGTTAAACCTGCTTGTAATAATGCGGTGGCACGAGTTTCATTGAGGAGTTGTCCATTGGTAGTTAGATGAACTTTGGGAACTCCTTCCTGTCTACAGAGTTGGATAAACTCTACTAGTTGAGGATGCAGTAGTGGTTCTTCAACACTACCAATCAAAATAGCAATTCCCGCTTCTCCACAGTCTTTTGCCAGCCTTCGCATCATTTCCCAAGAGATTACTTTTTTCCCTTGAAAAAATTCTGTAGTATGGCTTGGTTTAAAAACAGGACTGTGATAGGGACACATGATACACTTGAGATTGCAAGTATTCCCAACAATCACCCTGACATAAGATGGGTTAATTGCCTTGCCATAATAGTCAGCAAAATAATATAATTGTTCGTCGATATCAAGCTCAGAAACCACCTCACAGGGAAGATTATCTAAAGTATTGTTTTGAATTAATGTTTCGAGCTGTTGCCGTAATCGCTGCCAAATAGCACTAATGTTTTGGGGATATAAATAAGCTAAAATAGGATAGGATGGCAAACCTAGTTTTGAAGTAACAGGTAAAATTGGTCGGAAGACAATTATCTTAGCTTCACGGTTAGCTATGCTCAAAAGTTTCTCAACACTTTTGAAATGCAAAGGAATACCATGAGCAGGCACTTCCAGTACCATCTCTGGGATTTTCCAGTTCTCATAGATTACTTGAGGTAACAATTTGTGAGGATCGTTGATAATCATTTTATGTGTTAACTCGATAGGATATTTTTATAGAGCCTGTGTAAATTTTCCTTTTTATTACTGAAAAATCCTGCTCTTATTGTGAGCAGGAAAAGTTGACGTAGTATTTACAAATGAATGATAAACACGAATTGAACCTTTGTTCAAAGTCATTGTTTATAGTGTCGCTATAAATTTATTCTTGTTTTGAAAATCAACTTGAAGTGATTAGCAGCAGCTTGTCGGAACAGAAGCATTAGTTGCCAAAAATTACTTATTAGCTCTAAGGTTCCCATAGCTATAACTAAGTGGAACTTAGAGGAATATAAGGATAGGGAGGTTGGATGAATCGTAATTCCTTATTGTTCCATTCTGATGTTCCTTGCTTGGGATAAAAGGGATAATCATTACCTTCGATAGTATCTTCTTCTGCCTTAGCCCTAGGCTCCAGTCCATACTCCTTTTCTAAAGCTGCTTTGCTTCCATAAACCAATTTAAAATCATCTGTGAGTTCATCAAATGTGAGGATTTGAAAATAGTATCGCTCATAAACACTATAGGTTTGACCACTATCTTCCGTTTCCAGCAAAGTGGGTAGGTAAACTGCTGTCATATGCTCACTCCTATTGAAATAGGGATCAACAAATTATGCCAGATAGAAATTTTGGACTGGGGACATCCCTTTGATAGCAAAAATACTCTGATGAAATTAATCATACACCATTTTTATGCTACTAATGTAAATTTTTGTATTATTCATCAACAATCAAACACATACACAAACTAGTAGCAAAACCTATTTTAAGTAGCTTAGTAAACACACCAATTCAAAAAACTCAGTATTTACACGTAAAAATAGTCACTAATCTGCACAAAATTAGGACAAGCGAGACACCCATCCCACGATTAACTGATGGTTGCAAGTTTATGCATTGGTATTAGTAAGACCTTGATAAATATCAAAATTTCCTAACATAGTTCGCTTTATTTGGGTTTACCTAACGGGGCGGGTTTAGTTAAGTTATCATTGAGTAGCCAAGTATTAGGTGAACCCGCCTCTACGTTTGTAGCGATCGCTCACCTAAAGAATAAAAGAAACACGCAAAACCCTCTTTCCTTCTGCCTTCTGCCCTCTGCCTTCTGCCTTATTTCTTGAAAGTTATACAAATGAACCATAGAAACGTCTAGGGTTATCCCAAACAAGCTTTTGTACTATCTCCCGAGATAACTTCCCCTCTAACTCCACAACTGTTCTCACAACATCCGGCTGATGATCCATATGAGGATAATCTGAGCCAAAGATTAAGTTGTCAGAGCCGATAGATTCAATGACTTGAGGAAGATAAGGCTCAGATGGTTCAATCGCAATGTAGCATTGACGGCGAAAATACTCCGATGGCATTAGTTTTACATTATCTTTGACTTCCCAATCTAAATTTCTGTACTCTTCATCTAGTCGCCATAACCAATAGGGAAGCCAACCGCAACCAGACTCAAGGAAACCTACCCGAAGTTGGGGATGACGCTCCAAGACTCCCCCTTCAATTAAGGCTAACAGTGCCATCATTTGTTCGGTGGGGTGAGAGCAAGCATGGAGGGCAAAACGACTATTAAACCTGTCGGCTCCTGTGGTAGGTAAGCGGCTGTGGGTTCCTTCATGAATGCCCACCGCTATGTCTAATTCCTCACAAGCACTCCAAAATGCTTCATAGGCGGGATCGCTCAAAATTCGCCCTTTTACAGGATTGGGGCGCAAGAAAACTGCTTTCCAACCCCAACGGGCAATCCGATGTAGCTCTTGTACCATCTCTTCTGGAGCATGAAGGTTAATCGCGCCGACTCCTTTTAATCTATCGGGGTTATAACTACAAAATTCTTCCGACAGCCAGGTATTATAAGCACGGGTAAAAGCTCCAATCACTTCTGCGGGCAGCTGATCAATCGCAAATAGCCACAGTCCGTAGGTGGGGTAAATAAAACCAATATCTATCCCCATTTGTACCATCGCTTGGACATGGAAACTCAACCGAAACCAGATATTCCCTTTCGGATGATGGATTATCGCTTGCGGGTTTACCGTCGCTTTCCCCAAAAACAGATGCGGCAAGTAGTGATTTATCTGTGTCAAAGTGACTCTCCACTGGTACAACAGAAGACATTTAGTATTCCCGGAACTCGTCATGAGTTTGAAGTGATACGGTTGTGGGAGCAACCGACGGGGGCATTTTTAGGCCATTGGTGTCAACTTAAGCCACAACCATTGCCAATTGATGCTTTCGAGGCGTTCTACTTTCTCTCTTAGCGGGTGACGTTACCCTACCTGATTAACAGTAAAAAGAGCCAGCGACAGGAGCATTCTCTTGCTCCTCCGCTCCTCCGCTCCCCAGCTTCAAGCGCTTTTCACCTTAAGTTGACACCAATGGTTGCTGCCTCCTGCCTCCTGCCTCCTGCCTCCTGCCTCGGAGCCTAATCCTCATCCAACGGTAAGCCAAATCGAACTTTACCCTTACCGAAATAACGACCAAACTGAAGTTCATAGACTTCATCCTCATCCTGGGTCTCCACCTCCAAGTCGGAGCGAGGATAACCTACGCATAACAGAGCATAGCCCCGTTCACGCAATTTGGGAGAAAGACCCATCGCTTCTGGCTGGTAGATTTCCCCCGCAAGCACACGCACCGCACAAGTAGTGCAAGCACCATTGCGACAAGAAAAAGGGAGATTGACCGCTTGATTTTCTACTGTATGCAGGATATAGCGGTCAGCTGGCACTTTTGCGGTATGCTTAGTACCAGTTTGGCGATTATGAATTTGAATAGTGTATGATTTTGTCATCCTTTCAGTGTATAATGAAAAATCGGGACAGTTAAATTGCTTCCCGCGCCAAAATTACAATTTGTAATTTCCCTGGAGAGGTGGCCGAGTGGTTGAAGGCGCAGCACTGGAAATGCTGTTTAGGGGTAACTTTAACGAGGGTTCGAATCCCTCCCTCTCCGTTGATAAAGAGAGACAAGGAGGACAAGGAGGACAAGGAGGACAAGGAGGACAAGGGAGATATTTTCATCGGATTAATGCACGGTTTGGATACCCCTAACTTCTAGATATGGGTACGACCAAGACAAGATACCTGTTTACAATGCCGACAATCCTGCTAAACATAAATTTTCTGGAAGGAGAATAAAGCGTGGATTGTATAGAACAAAGGATAAACATCTTGTTTCAAGCAATATTAATGGATGTGCCAATATTTTGGCTAAATGTATGCACGGACTGGATTTCCAGCGAGTGAGTAGCGGGTTTTTGGCTAACCCTTTAAGGATTTTTATCTCTTAAGAATCCCCTAGATTTCTTGAACATTCGTTCAGAATTTTATCTATGGGGAGCGTCAAACATTGCGATCGCTTCTTCTAGTGTAGGGTAGAGTGATGATCGCTGATCTGGAGATTCTTCAATAAAAAGTTCTAAAAATTGTCTGTCCAAAGCCTTAACTTGAGTATCTTCCAGAGGAAGATGGTAGCAATCAGCGCTTTGTACACAAAATTGCCTATCTGTTAGACGTTGAAAGCATCGGTAGCGAATAGCTGTTTCGCTATCTATTCTTTTCCAAATATCAATGGATTTGAACATAGTTTTAATCTCAAATCTCAAGAAATAGGTTTCCATCTCCCAGATTCAATTTGCGCATTGCCTTGAGGCGATCGCACCAGATTATCTTTGTCCTGTAAGAGTCTGGTTAGTACAGCCAGTAACTCACCTTAATTAGACCAAGTTATAAAAGTAGAAGCTATTCCTGTTGCCTAACACCTAATATCGTTTCCGGTAGCATTGGAATGATATATTTTGGGTAATGTCATCTGGAACCTTAATGATGGTGTGCTATATAATTCCGATGTAACCGGATTTGATATAACACCTACTACCTACCACCTACCACCTTCAACTAGCGATCTCTAGTTGCTCGATGCGTAACCAAATATTGGGGGTAGGTACTTGACCAAACTTGACTAGTGCATAGTCCCCCCTGGTATCCATAACTTCCCCTTTAGTTTCAAAGAGATAAGAAGGAAACCGTGGGTCACTAGCTTTAGCCTCTAGACTATTTTCCAGCTTTTCTCGGCTAGCGTGAACCAGAGAGCCTTTTTTGATTTTACCTGCCATAATGACTGTTTGTTCTAGAGCTTCCAAGCCTTACTATAGCAGTTCTCACGAAGGTTATGGACAGCTCTGTAAACTATTCTAATCTTCTATTCTCCTGGTTTCTGGCTTCTGGCTCCTGACTCCTAATCCCCCAAGTACTTCCTGAAGCAAACCCTACTGGCGCGACACACCTAAAATAGTGGAATAAGTAGGTTGGGTGTAGCGATAGCGCAACCCAACAAGGGAGAGTGCTGCGTTGGGTTTCACTTCGTTCCACCCAACCTACAGTTTTAGGTGTGTCGATCCACTACGTAATCATACTTACTTCGTTGGGAAGAGCTTTACCCTTGCCGACATGGTTGCCAGAAATTTTATCTCCTAAACAATAACCAACAACTCAATCCCCAGTCAGATGCTTAAACTTGGTGCAGTTGATGTAAGCTAAGGTCAGCAGAGGGTCGAGCACCTAATATGTTCAAACTTGATCGTCTCCAAGTCAAAAGTGATTTAGCTCTGCAAGCCCAGGTACAAAAGTGGTTTGAGGAATTCTATTCCCAGAATACTCCCCAAATGTCTAACTGGGAACAACAATTCTATCGCCTCAATTTAGCTCTGGCTGAAGGATTTTCCAACGCGGTTCGCCATGCCCATCAAGAATTACCATCAGAAACCACGATTGAAATCGAACTGGCAATCCAGGACAATCTTATAGAGATCAGAATCTGGGATCAGGGAAAACCTTTCGACCCCAATACGATCAAAGAACCAGCACCAGGAACCCTCTGTGAAGGGGGATATGGTTGGTTTCTGCTCAGGCGCCTGAGTGACAAAGTTGTTTATCAACGCTGTCAAGATGGCAGAAATTGCTTGTTGATTTGTAGCATTATTGGATTTTCATAAAGGCAGAGGGCAGAGGGCA
This sequence comes from Caldora sp. SIO3E6, assembly GCA_010672185.1. Lineage (GTDB taxonomy): Bacteria > Cyanobacteriota > Cyanobacteriia > Cyanobacteriales > Coleofasciculaceae > Caldora. Next base: position 15,894 of record JAAHHL010000004.1, read on the forward strand.
GAAGGCAGAAGGCAGAAGGCAGAAGGCAGAAGGCAGAAGGCAGAAGGCAGAAGGCAGAAGGCAGAAGGCAGAAGGCAAGGCCGCAGGCTAGGCTCAAAGGAAAGGAACAAGATGAGCAAGGTAGAAGGGAATTATTTCTGTTTATCCGAATTTTATATATTTCTG
>JAAHHL010000040.1:0-11753 GCA_010672185.1 Caldora sp. SIO3E6
GGTTTAGGGTCACCGTTAACCCATTTGACGATAACGTTTATACAAAACCCGCCCAAGCGATAACCTAGGAATAAAATCTGTAATTGGGGATTAATTGCGCTAACTGGGGGGCGTGACAGCAGGGCGGGTTTTGATTGTAATATTCGGGTTAAATGGCCTAGATTTTTCCTAAACCCGCCCCTACGAGCTACAGGCGCACAACTTTTCCATTATGCAAAATAATAGCAATAAATAAAGCGCGATCGCAACTCTTTTATTTGTGGAATTGATAATCGAGAATTAGGATAAAATTCCGTCAACTCGTAGGGGCGGGTTTAGGGTCACCGTTAACCCATTTGACGATAACGTTTATACAAAACCCGCCCAAGCGATAACCTAGGAATAAAATCTGTAATTGGGGATTGATTGCATTAATTGGGGGGCGTGACAGCAGGGCGGGTTTTGATTGTAAGATTCGGGTTAAATGGCCTAGATTTTCTCTAAACCCGCCCCTACGAGCTACAGGCGCACAACTTTTCGATTATGCAAAATAATGGCAACAAATAAGAGCGATCGCAATTCTGTTATTTGTAGAATCGATAATCGAGAATTAGGATAAAATTTCGTCAACTCGTAGGGGCGGGTTTAGGGTCACCGTTAACCCATTTGACGATAACGTTTATACAAAACCCGCCCAAGCGATAACCTAGGAATAAAATCTGTAATTGGGGATTAATTGCGTTAATTGGGGGGCGTGACAGCAGGGCGGGTTTTGATGGTAATATTCGGGCTAAATGGCCTAGATTTTCCCTAAACCCGCCCCTACGAGCTACAGGAACACAACTTCTCCATTCTCCATTCTCCATTCCCAATTCCCAATTCCCCATTCCCAATTCCCCATTCTCAATTCCGATACAATTCCATAACCTTAGTAATCGAGAGACGGGATTGAACTCCTAGAGTGAGGGGAGAAATATGTCCTCGGTTAAGATGATCAGCAGCAGCACAACCAATCATTGCCCCATTATCTGTGCAAAACTTCAGGGGAGGGAAAATCACTCGTAAGTTGTGACTGGCTCCAGCGGCTTGCAGATGCTTCCTTAATCCACTATTAGCCGCAACTCCACCGCCAACGGCAATGGTGTCCAAACCATAGTCTAGAGCACAAGCAATTGCCCTTTTAGTTAGCGATCGCACTACAGTTTCCTGGAAGCTAGCGGCGAGATCCCTCACTGGTAGTTCAGGGTTTTCCTGCTCTAGTTTTTGTACTAACCGCAATACCGCAGTTTTTAAGCCGCTAAAACTGGAATCGTAGGGGTGATATCCTCCATTTGGAAGAGAGATTTTCCCTTCTGGTAAAGGAAAGGCTTTAGAGTCGCCTTCTTCTGCTAAACGGTCAATCACTGGGCCTCCGGGATAACCTAAATGTAACAATCGCGCTACCTTATCAAAGGCTTCACCGGCAGCATCGTCACGAGTTCCCCCCAGCATCTCATACATACCACAGTTTTTTACATGAATCAAGCTAGTGTGACCCCCAGAAACCAACAAGCACAAAAAAGGCGGTTCCAACTCCGGTGTACTGAGATAGGTAGCGTAAATGTGACCTTCCAGGTGATGGACTCCCAGAAAAGGTTTTTGGTGAATAATTGCCAGGGTTTTAGCAGCAGTCAAACCCACCATTAACGAGCCTACCAAGCCAGGGGCACAGGTAGCTGCGACCCCATCAATGGCTTCCCAATCCAATTGAGCTTCCACCAGAGCCTGAGCGATCGCTTCATTAATGGTTTCCACATGGGTACGGGAAGCTACTTCCGGTACTACACCCCCGTATCGGCGGTGAACAGGAATTTGAGAAGCAACAACATTACTACAGCAGCTGCGATTTTGGACAACTGCTACTGCTGTTTCATCACAACTAGTTTCTATTGCTAAGACACAAGCCATAAGACGTGTAAGATATCAGCTATCAGCTATCAGCTATCAGCTTTCAGAGTCGATTGGTGAAACTGGATAACTTAATTCCCCATTCCCCATTCTCCATTCCCCATTCTCTTAAGCTATGTTAAGTTTTCTGCCAATTCCGAGGATGAGGTACATAGCTAAGGTTATAAAAAGTTCAGTTCTTGATGGAAGTCTATTAAACAATGAATTTAGGTATCGTAGCACCGATCGCCTATGGCATCCTCGCTTTAGTTGGGGGAATCATCGGTTATCTGCAAGCCAAGAGCAAAATTTCACTGATCTCTGGCATAACTAGTGGTCTGTTACTAATTATAGCTGGGATCTTGCAACTCCAAGGACAAGCATGGGGATTAACCTTGGCAGCAGTAGTAGCAGCGCTACTGATTATTGTCTTTATCATCCGGCTTGCTAAAACTCGCAAATTTATGCCTGCCGGTTTGATGATTATTGGAGGTGTGCTGGCTCTAGGAGCGATGTTGTATCCCTTAGTTGTGTGATCAACAAGGCAACAGGGAGACAAGAAAGACAAGGGAGACAAGGGAGACAAGGAAGACAAGGAAGACAAGGAAGATATGTACACTCACCCATTCTCAATTCTCAATTCTCAATTCCCAATTCCCCATTCCCAATTCCCCATTCCCCATTCCCAAAAGTAATTTATCTAGTTTATTTAATTAAAACTTTACTAGGTTGACCCGTCAGAGTAAGATTGCTTTGGTATACGAGGTGTACAAATAGCTTCATTCTTTTGTACACAAAACTTTTTGTTCTGTAACAAAAGGAAACAAACCTTATGAGAAGATTGTTGGCATTAGTTTTTGCCGTTGTTTTGTGGTTCAGTTGTGCTACTGTTGCCCATGCTGAAGGTGTCGCTGGGCTGACTCCTTGCAAGGATTCTCCTGCTTTTCAGGAAAGGGCAGCTGATGCTGTTAATACCACTGGTGACCCTGAATCAGGGATAAAGCGATTTGAGCGTTATTCTGAAGCTCTCTGTGGTGAGGAAGGCTTACCTCACTTAATTGTAGATGGTCGTTTTAGTCATGCTGGTGACTTCATTATTCCTGGCATTCTTTTCCTGTATATCACAGGTTGGATTGGTTGGGTTGGTCGCAGCTATCTACAAACCATTAAAGAGGGCAAAAACCCAGAACAAAAAGAAATCGTTATCGATGTACCCCTAGCAATCAGTAAAATGCTCTTTGGCTTTTCTTGGCCATTAGCTGCTTTTGGAGAATACACCTCCGGTAAGATGTTTGCTAAGGACGACGAGATTCCCGTTTCACCACGCTAGTTTTGAGGAGAATTTTCCATGGGAGATTTACTTAAGTATCTTTCAACTGCACCAGTGTTAATGTTTGCTTTGCTGACTGTTACCGCAGGCATTTTGATTGAATTTAACCGCTTTTTCCCTGATCTGCTTTTCCATCCTATGTAGTCAGGTTCACCCAAAAGCTTGAAGATTGATTGTTGACTAGAAATGAGCGATTTGATTAACCATCCCAACCTTATTAAACGTGGTGATGGGTAGCGGAAAATAAATTTTCTCTAGTTAAATCGTGAACTGGTTGTTCAACTAAAATCCCGTCCCCATTGCCAGAGTGAGGGCGGGGTTAATTTTTATAAGTTAAGGTAAAAATTTTTTACTCTTTCTACCAAATTACCTCACGGGGTGATAACAAGGCATACAAAGTAGAGTGGGTGTAAGGTGTGGGGTGTGGTGAAAAAGAAAGTCCCATCGCTGCTTTTGAGAGCCACATCAACTTTTTGATAGTTGTGAGAACTGTTAACAAGGTTACAATAACCTAGGCGATGTGCTGCTGCATCTTACTGCAAGCAAGTCCATCCGCCTCGATTTGAAACAAAGTTGTGAGCAAACAAGACAGCTAATTCATGAGAAATCTGGCGCTGCTGAGTGTATCTGATAAGACGGGACTAATTGACTTTGCCCGTCAGCTAGTTGAAGAATTTGAGTTTGATTTGATTAGCAGCGGCGGCACGGCTGCAGCACTGCAAGCAGCTGGATTGCCGGTAACTAAGGTATCTGATTACACTGGATTCCCTGAAATTTTAGGGGGTAGAGTCAAAACCCTACATCCTCTGATTCATGGTGGTATTATGGCCCGTAGAGACTTACCAGAGGATGTGGCGGACATGGAGCAGCACAACCTGCGTCCGATCGATTTGGTAGTAGTGAATCTCTATCCTTTTGAACAGACTATAGCTCGTCCAGGGGTGAAGCTAGCTGAGGCGATCGAAAATATTGACATCGGTGGCCCGACTATGCTGACAGCCGCAGCGAAGAACTATGCTCATCTAACCGTGTTGTGCAAATCTAGTCAATACGATTGTTATTTAGAAGAGTTGCGCCAGCACGAAGACAAGCCATCTCTAGAATTTCGTCAAACCTGTGCTATTGAAGCATTTTCCCACACTGCTGTTTACGACCAAGCGATCGCTGCCTACCTGGCACAGCAAGCAGCAACTTCTTCTGGCTCTTCCCCAAAAGGAGGAATGCTACCTCAACAATTTACTCTGTCTGGACAACAGGTACAACCCCTACGCTACGGAGAGAATCCCCATCAACCAGCTTCTTGGTATCAAACGGGAACAGTATCCATTGGTTGGGCAGCAGCTACCCAACTCCAAGGTAAAGAACTAAGTTACAACAATATAGTGGATTTGGAAGCGGCACGGCAGATTATTGCAGAATTTACCGATGCTCCAGCGGCGGTGGTTATCAAACATACCAATCCCTGTGGTATTGCCATGGGCAGCAATCTTGCCCAAGCCTATGAGAAGGCATTTGAGGCAGACTCGATTTCTGCCTTTGGTGGCATTGTTGCCTTAAACCAAGACATTGATGCTGCCACAGCTCAAGCTTTAACTAAAACCTTTTTAGAATGCGTAGTGGCCCCTGGATGTGCTCCTGATGCCTTGGGAATTCTCAGTGCTAAGCCTAAGTTAAGGGTACTCCTATTACCTGACTTGCACACAGGACCAACACAAGCAGTACAGGTAATTGCTGGAGGATTTTTAGTACAAGGTGTTGATGAATCTGTAGACTCCCCTGATAACTGGCAGGTGGTAACACAAAAGCAACCAACCCCAGAGCAACTAGCAGAACTCCTATTTGCCTGGAAAGCCGCCAAGCATGTCAAATCTAATGCTATTGTAGTAACTCGCGATCGCACGACCTTAGGTATTGGTGCTGGTCAAATGAATCGCGTTGGTGCAGTGAAAATTGCCCTAGAACAAGCAGGGGAAAAAGCCCAGGGTGGTGTGCTGGCTAGTGATGGTTTTTTCCCCTTTGATGACTCCGTGCGCACTGCTGCCGCCGCTGGGATTGAAGCAGTGATCCAACCTGGTGGTAGTTTACGAGACAAAGATTCGATACAAGCCTCTGATGAGCTGGGTTTAGTAATGGTGTTGACGGGTATTCGTCACTTTTTGCATTAAGTTATAACAAAGGGCAGAGGAATGACAAACGACAAATAACAAATAACAAACGACAAATGACAATCTCACCCCTATTCCGATTCTGTGCCTCTCAGTTGGCAATAGCTGGCATCTTCGCTATGGTAATTCCTCCTAAACCAGCGGTGGCTAGCTCAAATGAATTTAAAACCTGTGCGGCTGAACTACTGAGAGCTAATATCTCCCGCAACCTAGCGGCAGATGTCTGTGCAGAGGCACTTTATCCAGAGGATTTGTCTTTGTGTGTCCTGAAAATTAAAGCGCAAACACCGATTGTTGCCGATGAAGCACTCTATGGTTGTCAACGAGTACGACGTCCTCTAGAATTGGCAAGTTGCATAGTTGAAATTAACCATCATACTTCTAACCCAGAAGTACTTTTAGCTTTCGATCGCTGTCGTCGTAGTCTATTACCTCTCCGCTTTTCAGAATGTGTCATCGGCTTAAGTCAGGAAATTGACTTTTCTTCTACCCAAGCGATCGAGACTTGTATTACTGCTGAGGATTAGGAGAATTTAGAATTTAGAATTTAGAATTTAGAATGAAACACGTTTTTTGTCGAAAACCTTTACATCAAGAAAAAATTAGTTTCAACTTAAACTGAAACGACTATAAGTTTCAAAAAGTCTCAAGGTGCGATCGCACTTCGCACCTTAACTTAAAGTTTTACTTGCATTACCAAAGTTTCAGACTCCCTGAGAGCATCCCATCAATTAGGGACTTCCAAATAAAAAAACGTCCCATCGTTGGAGGAGCTGAGGGAGCTGAGGGAGCTGAGGGAGCTGAGGGAGTAAGACAAGTCCAAAAATTGGGATGATTTATTTCTTGGAGTTCCCTTAGCGTGCTATTCGTTTATGATGCTACCCTTAATAATTCAAAGATTGCCATAGGATATTCACACTGGTTTTGTACAGACTTCTTGACCCAAGAGTTAATAAAGGAATAAAATAACTTTTTCTTTGCTACCCAACTTATTCCACTTAACTCTTTATTTTTATCTCGTGTGCTTGGGCAAACATCAATTACACATCTTTCATACAATGCTCCCAATAAGTCATAACCAATATGACCATGACATATCCATCTAATCAAAGAAATCGAAGCTTTGGAAACTTGCTCATTATACATAGAATAGTATAATTTTATATCTTGCTTTTTGGTCTCTGAATTTACTCTTCTATCTATTTTTTGAGTCCAATCATCAAGCTTAAATATTACTTCTTTTGCAGAATTAATTTCTATAAAATTGTAGTCAATCGTCGAACTAGTTTCTGATAAAACTTGTGCTTTTGTCGCTGCAAGTCCAATCGAACAAGCTATACGGAGAGCCGACTGAAAAGTTTCTTTAAATAATTCAATTGCTTGATTTGCATATGGTGTGGTTGAGAGATATTGGAGCACTTCATAAAGTATAGCAAAGTCGAAAATATAGTTCTCTATAGAATGACCTCTCGATAAAACAAGTCGCTGAATTACCTCATGAGATTCAATTAAATCTTGAAGTTCCGAGTTAACATCACAGTCCCAGTAAAATTTATGTAATTCTCTATCCACAAAGCCAACAAAATCATCTGCATAGGATTGTCCATAAATACTGTTAGCTATGAATTCTACTTTTTCCCTATTGTTGCAGAATTGACTCGGTTCATCCCCTTTTATAAGATTTTCAGCAGAGTCCACAACTATTTGATTAATAGTATTTGGGCTGTTGCTAGCTGAAAAATCTTGCCATAATCTTTCAATCAAATACTTGTCGTCTTTACCTTCAACGAGAATATGCTGGTTGTTACCGCTAGCAATACTGTTCCTTAAATATATTCGATAGGACTGTGGGTCATATTTAGCCATTAAAATACCTCGTTATCTTCTTCACCAAGCTCACTGTTGATAATATTTTCAGACGGAATAGGTAATTTTTGGCTCAAAAATAACTACTCGATCTTCATAATCGGCTCCAATCACAGGTGAGTGGGTACAAACTATAATTTGCCGCTCTCCAAGTTGCTCTGACATTTTTTGAAGAAGATGCCTTTGCCAAGCAACATGAAGAGAAATTTCTGGTTCATCAATCAAAACTATTTGTTGCTTGCTCATACGAGTTGCAGCATAAATCAAGGTTACTATTTGGCGTTCTCCGGACGATAATGCACTACGAATACCACGAATCGTTTTTGGAGTTCCTGCTTCAAACCTTATCCCTACTGATTTGTTGACTTTTAGTTGAGATTCTTCTACACTAATCTCTATTCTTTTACCTTCTAAGAAAGAGTTTATCGAGTTTAGATAAGTTTCAATGTTCTTAAATGAAGTTTCCTGAACTGCAACCACCTCTCTAAGAGCTTGTAGATAGATATTCAGTACTCGTTCAGCAATCCTCTTTGTTTGTTCATCTACTTGGAAGGAAAACACAGAATTATGAAGCTGTTTAATTGTAGGAGCCCCTTGCAATGGATAATCTTCAAGCTTTTTAACTAGAGAATTTATTTCTTCAAGAATTGCCTCAGATCCACCTTCCTCTAAAGAAGTAGACTCAGATGAATGAGAATTTTTAGACAAGACTTGAAATATTCGAGGCAGTAATTCTCCAAAATATTCTCTGTCTGCCCGTGCTATTTTCAACAATGCTTCATCAATTTCTTCACTGAGGTTCCGTTCTATTTCAATAGGAGAAGGATAATTGAGACTCGGCACAAAGGAACCAAATAATTCCCGCGCAAAATTCGTACTGATAACCTGTATATTTTGGGGATTTATTAATAATCGATCTTCGGTTGAAGCCCATGCCTCAATCATAGTTCTGAAAGCAGGAAAGTAAGCTACCGGGAGAATAGGCTCAAGCCCTTCATCGTCTTGAGATTTTCGCACTATTCTTGAATCTGTAAAAACATGAACTCTTGGCCAATTGATTTTTTCTTCTGTATACTGCTCTTGCTTAATTTCTTCTGTTGGAATCCCTTTTGCAATATATTCGTCATTTATAGTAACGTTAATATAGCTATCCTTTTTAGTTTTATGTTTGGAAACAAAAATATTAGTTTTATCATCTAGCTGAACTCTAATTGTTTTGAACTCAGTGAAAGCAAATCGTTTGTAATCACCATTGAGTAAATTGGCTAGTATATGTAGTAATGTGGTTTTACCAGTCCCATTCTTGCCGAAAAGAACGTTTACACCTTCCTGAAATTCTTGATCAATATCAAAACGCCCAAGAACTCCTTCAGCTTTAATATGTTTGATATAACGAGGCATGACTCAGCAAGAGATTGAGGAATATAACTACTAATTGTATCATAGCCAATCCCACTGAATGCTACAGTTTTAATGCCATAAAGTCTAACAGCTAAGTTGAGCGACAGCTAGTAAGCTTTTGGCATTTAAATGGTGAATTAGTGTTGACGCGATCGCGGTCTCAACCCTGATGAGCTGGTTATGCGGTAATCTAGTACAAGAAGGCAGTCTTAATGAAAAAATTCACCACCATGCATGACAGTAGACTCTTCCCTGCCTCGAAACTCCCTACTATCTGTTCCGAAGCTCCCTACTTAAATGAAAATGAAACGCTTATGTAATTCCTTCTTAATTTTACCTTTGTTAGCCGCAACTACAGTGAACTGTTCACAACCAGAGTCAATATCCCCTGCTGCAACCTCAACTGCCACCACTCCGACAGAACCTGTGGTTGCTCAAACAACACCCACCAAGTTGACAGCCCAAAACACAGAAATAGTCAACTTTACTGAAACTCCAGGGTGGCAGAAAAATTTGCTGGTGGATAATGTACCTTATGACCTCTATATTCCGCCAGACTATGGTAATAATAGCTCTCTTCCCTGTTTGCTGGTGCTTCCCGGCTGGGATTTCTCCCGCACCAGTTGGGTAGAGAATGCACCTTTAGTTGCATATGCCGATCGCTACGGATATGCTTTAATCTTGCCAGAAATGGACAAGACCCTCTATGAGAGTCAATATTATCCAGAAACTCAACCTGCGTATAGGTGGAATTCAACTCCCGGTGGTCAATTTATTAGGGAGAAGCTGATTCCTCATATCCAAAAAACCCACAACCTCCTCCAACCAGGGCAGCATAATACCATGCTAGGGCTTTCCACAGGGGGTCGAGGAGTGGCACTCATTGCCTTGGAAAATCCGGAATTATTCGTTGCTGGAGCCAGCCTTTCTGGAGATTTCAGTCAAGAAAATATGACTGATGATAAACTAATGACTGGGGTATACGGTTCCTTGAACCAATTTCGCGATCGCTGGTTAGGACGAGACAATCCCCAAGCACGAGCTGCTGAGTGGAAAATGCCGCTTTATCTAGCTCATGGAACTGCTGATAGTATTGTACCAGAATCCCAAAGTCGGTTATTTTACGATACTTTGAGTAAGTTTCATGGTCAAAGTATTCCCTTAGTATACGACTCAGTTACCGGAGCTGGACACGACTACAAATTCTGGGGTGGACAATTAGAAGCGGTATTTGAATTTTTGCGCCAAAAGCAACCAAGAAATTAATCCTACTAATTTAGAAACGCTACAGTTTTTCAATCTCTTCTCTAGTCAGTCCTGTTGCTACTGCAATGGTGTCAAAATCAGTTCCTTGTTGTTTTAAGATTTTGGCGATGTTAATCTTTTCCTGCTGTTTGCCTTTTTCCATACCCTTCTCCATACCCTTCTCCATACCCTTCTTCATACCCTTCTCCATACCTTCTTCTAAACCCTCCAATCTTCCCTCGGAGCGGGAGCCTTCTATCATACTGATTTCATAGCGCCTATTCTCAATAAATCTCAGGTAGTTTGCTCTTTCTTCTTCACTCAAGCTATCTACCAGTAAATTCTCCTTCGCTTCTGTTAAACCTTGGGCTGTAAATTCCTCTTTAATTTGGCTCTTTTTCAGGAAATAGATCCATTCATCCAAGGTATTCTGTGCTACATCGTTAAAGTTGTTCACCTTGATCACATAATACTCCGGGAAAATCTCATATACTTCTTTGATATTAAACAACTTCTTTTGACGTATTGATGGTTCTAAAGATTCTTCTAAGTGCAAACCATGAAAATCTAGTTTCCCTCGGTAAATATAATCATCCCCTTGTCCCAAAGAGAAATAGACCACATTAACTGAATAGACCTTTTTTACTTTACTGTAAGGCTCTCCTTTTTCCAGAAATTCGGTAATTAATTTCGCTGTCCCGTAGAGCATCCGATGAAAATAATCTTGCTGTGTCGAGTTTTGCACTTCAATGAGAATCAATTCACCCTGGTCATTTTCGGCTACGATATCGACTCGATTGAACTTATCATCCTCTGCTTGCTGATTGCTTTCACTTTCGAGTATCGACTGTATCTTGATTTGCTTGCCTAATAACTCACTGAGGAAACCTGCCAAAACTACGTGATTAGCTTTGTTTCTCAGTAATTTCTTAATCGCCCAATCAAATCTGATGTGTGTTTGGGGCATAACAGTCTTGTTGAGAGTCTCTACTTATTAGATCGTAATAGATTTAGCTGGTTGTATCAAGTGTTGTTGATTAGAGCTTCTCAATCTCTTCTCTAGTCAGTCCCGTTGCTACTGCAATAGTGTCAAAATCAGTCCCTTGTTGTTTTAAGATTTTGGCGATGTTAATCTTTTCCTGCTGCTTGCCTTGCTCTATACCCTGTTTAACACCCTTTTCCATACCCTCTTCCAAGCCCTCCAATCTTCCCTCGGAGCGGGAGCCTTCTATCATACTGATTTCATAGCGCCTATTCTCAATAAATCTCAGGTAGTTTGCTCTTTCTTCTTCACTCAAGCTATCTACCAGTAAATTCTCCTTCGCTTCTGTTAAACCTTGGGCTGTAAATTCCTCTTTAATTTGGCTCTTTTTCAGGAAATAGATCCATTCATCCAAGGTATTCTGTGCTACATCGTTAAAGTTGTTCACCTTGATCACATAATACTCCGGGAAAATCTCATATACTTCTTTGATATTAAACAACTTCTTTTGACGTATTGATGGTTCTAAAGATTCTTCTAAGTGCAAACCATGAAAATCTAGTTTCCCTCGGTAAATATAATCATCCCCTTGTCCCAAAGAGAAATAGACCACATTAACTGAATAGACCTTTTTTACTTTACTGTAAGGCTCTCCTTTTTCCAGAAATTCGGTAATTAATTTCGCTGTCCCGTAGAGCATCCGATGAAAATAATCTTGCTGTGTCGAGTTTTGCACTTCAATGAGAATCAATTCACCCTGGTCATTTTCGGCTACGATATCGACTCGATTGAACTTATCATCCTCTGCTTGCTGATTGCTTTCACTTTCGAGTATCGACTGTATCTTGATTTGCTTGCC
>JAAHHL010000040.1:11853-23040 GCA_010672185.1 Caldora sp. SIO3E6
GCACTTCAATGAGAATCAATTCACCCTGGTCATTTTCGGCTACGATATCGACTCGATTGAACTTATCATCCTCTGCTTGCTGATTGCTTTCACTTTCGAGTATCGACTGTATCTTGATTTGCTTGCCCAATAGCTCACTGAGGAAGCCTGCCAAAACTACGTGATTAGCTTTGTTTCTCAGTAATTTCTTAATCGCCCAATCAAATCTGATGTGTGTTTGGGGCATAACAGTCTTGTTGAGAGTCTTTACTTATTAGATCGTAATAGATTTAGCCGGTTGTATCAAGCATTGTGAGGATGCAAGTATTGAGTAAGCACTGAGGGCGCACGTCGGTGCGCCCCTACGTTAATCTGGAACATTAGAGCTCAATTAATTGCTCGGCTCTTCTGATACTTAATAAATTCTCAGTCAAATACATAACTGTGTGGGAGATAAATGATTTGGTCTTGGTATTCATTTTCAAAAGAGGCTTCAGCCAGAAAAACTAACTCGTCAAGATTGTCACCCATACTTAACTTAGGGTTGAGAATGAAGATTCCTGGTATGTGATTACCTTCAGCAATATGATCAGCTAAATGGACAGGCATGGATTTACGATTATTAGTTACCAACACAAAGTCATGCTCTTCACACCAGTTCAGAATTTGAGGGTCTAAAGTTCCTCTTGCAGGGGTATTGGGTTCACCGACAACCCACATCACCAAGTCAGGATGATTCCGAGTCAGTTGGATTTTGTAAGTAGGGTTGACATTTTCATCTAACAGATAATTGAGAGTCATGAGCTTGCTTCTTGGCTTTTTGTTCTACTCTCAACTGCCGCAATCGCAGTGCAGATGGGGATGGGTTAAGTTGCTGTGCTTTCCGTTGCTGGTGGCTCCACTCTAACCAGTCAGCAACATATTGGCTGACTGCTTCTTTATTGTGTAGATAATAAAGAATCGTAGCGTAGACTTGTTCTAGGCTCAGAGATGGATAGGTTTGAGCAATTTCCTCTGGGGTGCGGGCACGATGAATATAATCATAGAGAATCGTTTCAATTCCTATTCTTGTCCCTTTGACCCGGATATCCTCAGTACTGAGGAAGTTAAAATAGTCTTCTAGTTGCATTGATTCGATTGGCTTATCATACGATAAGTCTATCATTTATAGATTATGACCATGCGAAGTGTAATGTATTGACACAAGGCGCGATCGCTTTTTTGTAGTGGGGAATTGAAAGAGCGCTCACAAGCAATACTCCCTTACCTCAAGGTACAAACAAAGCAACATGTGGAATAAATTCCATTATAAAAATCTCTATTGATTTACTTTTTTATGTCAAGGCGTTGTCGTGCCATATCAATCCAAATATTTTCCTCCGGTACGCGAGGATCGCTATATATGAGACAATTTTCCCATTCTGTTAGCGCCTTTGTCTGATTAACATTTGTTTCCAAAACCTGAGCTAGTAGACAATAGGCTGAAGCTCTAGTATCATCGAGTTCAATCGCTTCTCTTAGAGAGCTTTCTTTGCTCTCTCTCCTTATTCAACTCCGCTATTAACTCATTTAACCTTGGTTCTTGTTGCTGGCGAATAAAGGCAGCTAAATAGTCATGCACCAGTTGATAACGATCCGCTGGCAGTTCTGGCAACAGTACGACTAAGCCAGAATCGACAAAAATCTTCAGCACTAAATCTAAGCTTTCCCCTTGTGTATTCAAATCTGCTACCAATACATGCAAATCCCGTTCTAATTCAGCGCGAGTTTTGAGGGGACGAGTACCTTTTTCATCAGTGAGTAAATACAGTACTAACTCCGCAACTTGCTTATTTTCTGCACCACAGCTCGATACAACTTCTGCCAAATACCGCTTGATCAGTTCTTCCTTGGCACCAAGTTCCCGATATTGAGCTAGTTTGGTAATATTATCTGTCTGTAGTTGTGCTCCTACTATCTGTAACTCAATCGGACGCACCTCTCCCAAATTACCTGCCAAATCTTGTACTAGTTGCTCAACCAGAGCAGGTTCTAAAGGAAAATTAGAAACTTCTGTCAGATGCAGGATAATGGCTTTCGCATCAGCAGGAGAAAAGTTTCCCAACTCGTAGAGGACATTTTTAGCTGACGGGGTGACAACTATAGCTACAATCTTTGTCTAGCAATAATTACAGCTTCTGAGCAATTGAAAAAAATAGAGACGGCAAAGGCTGATTTGACCTAAGCGTCTCAACGATTTTCTAGGCTTTGGGGAGGTTTCATGGGTTATCAAAACTCTGATCCGGAGAAAAACGCGCCTATTTTTTACTCTATCAGTACTCGTAAAAGCCTTGATATATAGGAGTTTCAGCTATTATTGTCACCCCGTCAGGATCGAATTAGCAACTAAATCTAGACGTTGCTCCTGCTCAAACACTGCTAAGCACTGTTGGAGATATTGTCGAGTTACTTGCCACTCAGAGCAGTCTATTTGGCGATAGCGCAGCGCTTTTAAATAATAGCAAAGGGCGATTTGAGGGAGTAACTTGCTCTGTTGCTCTAACTGGTTACCCTGCTGCCAAAGTGCTAATCCGGTTCGATAATGGGCTAAAGCACTATCAAGATTGGTATTAATGGGATGACTAGAGGCAGTGAAGCCGAGTAAGGATTCAATAGTTGCTTGTAGCTCTCTATCTAAGGTTAGTCCACGATGCTCCAACTCCTGACAAGCTAGCTCTATTTCTTGGCAAGCTTCTAAACTAAGAGTTAAATTCCCAGCAAAGAATTCCTCGGCTATTTGCTGCAGGAAATCAATCAAACCATCGGTGGTAATAACAAACTGCCTCGTTGTCCCCCAACTCTCGAAATCAGGAGCCACCCTGAGCAGTTTCTCCATGATGCGATCATTAATCCACAATATAAGTGGGAAAGGGAAATGCTTGCGAAACTCCTCTCGTATCTGATTGGTAGTTGCTAATAGCTGTTCGAGGTTATCTACAGATTCTAAGCCAAATACCATTAAAACATCTGGCTGTTCTTCCCCCAACTCCTGCTGAATTCTAGCAAAGAGTCTCCTTTCTGTAGGCTTGAGTTCCAGAATGCGGATGCCAACCTTCGTCAGTTCTCGCAACCGCCCCACTAACTGCGATCGCAAACTGGTATAGTTAAAACGAGCAAAAACTAGCTTAAATCGACCAACCGAAGCTTCCATCGCCCAAGCCAGTTTATTGAGCGATCGCTCGTTATCAACAGACATATTATCAGGTTGGTGAGATTGAGCCATATAGCAATTCGTTCCAAACGCTACAATTATTCAAAAGATCAATAGTGATCAAGGATGTAGATATGCTGTTGGCACCAGGTGAAGAAAAAATGTGGGACAAGTCCCCTACAACATCTCCCACTAAGATATCTGATGCTGAGATTAATGAAAGATACGAATCGAGAGAGAAGAGAATACTTACTGAAATTAATCGTGAAAGACTTCCAAGTTTTGTGGAATCTCTTAAAAAACACAAGTATCTGGACTGGCAACCCTTCTACCAAAGAAGAGCTCGTTGGGATCCTAAGAGGCAATCACGACTGATCGAATCATTCTTGGTTAATATTCCTATTCCCCCGATTATTCTTTTTGAAAGGGATTATAATTATTATGAAGTGATGGATGGCCAACAAAGGATAACTGCTATTCATAATTTTTATGAAAATAAATTAAAGCTAACTGGTCTTAAAATTTGGCCCGAATTAAATGGCCGTACCTATGCTCAACTGCCATCAAAAATTAGAGCAGGAATTGATCGCCGTTCTATATCATCCATAGTAATTATAGCAGAATCAAGCTCTGATGATGAAGATGCTCTATTCTTGAGATTGGAAACATTCGAGCGTCTGAATACTGGAGGTGTCGATTTAAGCCCTCAAGAAGTGCGTAATTGTCTGTATTACGGAGAATTTAATAAACTACTGCTCGAATTATCACGTCATCCAATATTTGCTGAGGCTTGGGGAATTCCTACAGGTACAGATGAAACAAACCCCAAACTGTTGAACAACAATTTTTATAAAAAGATGGAAGATGTGGAATTAATTTTACGTTTCTTCGCCTTCAGAAATGTAGAATATTTTCGTGGAGACATGGAAGGTTTTCTAGATTTATATATGATGAAAAGTTTGGAGTTTACCAATAAAGATATTCATTTCCTAAAAAATGTTTTTTTAAAAACTATTCAACTAGCTCACTGTATTTATGCAGGGTATTTATTCAAGCCTTTCGATCCTAAATTTGGAACCTGGAAGAAACGATCTTATAAAGCCTATTATGATGCTGTCATGGTCGGACTTAGTGGTTATTTACCACAAGCAAAAGTGTTAATTGATAAAAAAACTAGAGTGATACAAGCAACAGAGATTCTGTTTAGAAAACCAGAATCTAGACTGCTAACAGGAGGTGGTAAAAGTAAGGCTGAGATTCAAGAAAGAATTATAATTTTTAGCCAAATGCTTTCGCAAGTTATCCAGACTTAGTCTAATACCTAATATAGCAGTCGCCAGGGCGGTTAAGACATTCTCAGGTAAGGCAAGTTAACAAGGGGCTGCCATCCCCTTGTCCTAATCCCCTTGGCGGTTGCTATACCTATTACTATGAATAAAAGTAATCAACAATTAGATCCTGTCTACGCTCAAGACTTGCAGGGTAAAAAGACATGGTATTCTTCGGCAGTAAGGGCATATAATCGGACAAGACCTAGTTATCCCCAGGACATAATCACTCGTGTTTTAGAGCTAGCTGAGCTTTCTCCCGATGGACGTATCCTAGAAATAGGATGTGGTCCGGGTAATGCAACAGTAGCATTGGCACAGATGGGTTTTTCTCTGTTGTGCTTGGAGCCCAATCAAGATTTTTGTTGCTTAGCGCGTCAGAATTGTCAGCAATATCCTAATGTAGAAATTATTAATACCTCATTCGAGGAATGGTCAGGGGAAGCTGAGGCATTTGATGCTATTTTAGCAGCTACAGCAATACATTGGGTTTCACCGGAGATTGCTTATTCCAAAGCAGCCAGTGTTCTCAAAGAAAATGGTTCTTTAATCCTTCTGTGGAATGTCATTCCTGAACCTAGTCCAAATCGTTATAACTCCGCAAGAGAAATTTATCAAACTTATGCTCCTGCCATTACAGCTTACGAAAGTAAAGAATCTCAACAGGCCAAGTTGAAGGGAATTGAAGAAGTGGTAATCAACTCAGGACAGTTTGTTGATTTAGTATCTGGTTCAATTGATTGTCAAGCTGTATACAGCATTGATGACTATTTAGCCTTGCTCAGTACTCTTTCTCCCTATTTAAAGTTAGAACAATATAACCGCGAGCTTCTATTTAAACATCTGAGAGAGAGTATGGAGCAAGATATTGAGCAACAAATCAATGTTTCCTACCTCTCAGCTTTTCAGATTGCACACAATGTAGTGGTGCGACACAGCTAAAATGGTGGGTTAGAAACGGGTAGGGAAGTAAAAAGTAACAAGTAAAAAGTAACAAGTAAAAAGTAACAAGTAAGAAGGCATTAAGAATTTATCCTATCGGTTATAATGCTTATAAATCAAGGATTTAAGCCAAAAATCTATTTCACTATTTTAGCTGTGTCACGCCAGTAGGGGCGCACCGACGTGCGCCCTATCTCCGCCGATGAATTAAGAGAGAATCAGTTTAGCAATAAGCGATTGCTCACAAGGTGTTGCTCTTAAGCGATCGCTCAATATTGAAATGAATTATCTAAAACTAATTGTGGAACAGGCATCTTGCCTGTCATAATGCACTCTATATCTCTCTATATCCTACAGGCGCACACCTATTCCATCATATAAAATAATACCACAAAATCCTGAGTGTAGGATGAGCATTCTCGACAATTTTCATCCACAGCGATATCTCTTATCATAATGTCCACCATTATCTGTAACTTAAATGTTTGCCCAAATGCTTTGCTGCTGAAGCACCATACTGCGAAACGTCCCTAAATATCCCAATTCTCAATTCTCAATTTCTGTACTATGCCCCAAGAGCTCAAATACATAACTACTTCCTGCCTCCTGCCTCCTGCCTCCTGCCTCCTGCCTCCTGCCTTCTTTCACTAATGATTTGCTATATTTTCCAGAGCATCTGGTTTATCATAGGTTGCCAACTGATCGAGCAGGCTAGCACTAGCTTCATTCAAACCAATCAGCTCAACTTGGACACCCCGTTTACGGAAACGCAACACCATTTTATCTACCGCATCTACTGCTGATTGGTCCCAAAGGTGAGCATGGGTTAAATTGATGGTAACCTTCTCTATATGTTCCCGAAAGTCAAAAGCATTGAGGAAGTCTTCCACAGACACGAAGAAAATTTGCCCGTTGACACTGTAAATTCGCTCGGTTCCATCTTCTACTAATAAGGAATCGACAAACACTAGAGCAGCAATCTTGCGGCTGAAGAAGATAGCGCTAAGAGCGACTCCAACAATTACCCCAATAGCCAAGTTGTGAGTGAGTATGGTGATTATAACCGTGGTGATCGTTACTGCGGTTTCACTCTTAGGGATATAGCGAATATTTTTGATAGAGTTCCAGCTAAAGGTGCTAATCGAAACCATAATCATCACTGAAACCAAAGCTGCCATGGGAATGCGAGCCACCCAGTCTCCTAAAATTAGGATACAGCAGAACAGAAATACCCCTGCGCTTAAGCTCGAAAGTCGAGTTCTGCCACCGGAACGAATATTGATCACAGATTGACCAATCATGGCACATCCGGCCATACCTCCAAAACACCCAGTGACGATATTGGCAATACCTTGTCCCAAAGATTCCTGGTTTTTATTGCTGGAGGTGTCTGTTAAGTCATCAATCACATTAGCTGTGAGGAAGGATTCCAGCAACCCGACTAAAGATAGAGCTAAAGCATAGGGTAGAATAATCTCCAGAGTTTGAAAATTGAGTGGTACGATGGGCAGAGCAAAAGTCGGTAGGGTTTTGGGAAGTGTGCCCATATCCCCAACAGTAGGAATATCCCATCCCATAGCGATCGCTAACCCTGTCAGTACGACAATTGCGACTAAAGGAGAAGGTACTGCTTTGGTCAATCGTGGCAAACCGTAAATAATCCCTAATCCTGCTGCTACCATCAGATATACGAGCCAGGAAACTCCTTCTAATTGGGGGAGTTGCGCATCAAAGATTAAAATCGCCAGAGCATTAACAAAACCTACCATTACTGCTCGAGGCACAAAGCGCATCTGATTTCCTAGTTTTACCCAACCCCAGATAATCTGTAGGATGCCAGTCAAAATAGTGGTAGCAAACAGATAGTTGAGTCCATGTTCCTTAACCAAAGGTGTCAACAACAGTGCCATTGCACCGGTTGCTGCGGAAATCATACCAGGACGTCCCCCCAGAAAGGCGGTGATAATGGCAATACAGAAAGAAGCGTAAAGCCCTACTTTTGGGTCAACACCAGCGATAATAGAAAAGGCGATCGCTTCAGGAATCAGCGCTAATGCCACCACCGCACCCGCCAACAAATCGTTGCGAACGTTGGAAAACCAGGCTCGCTTACTAAAAATATCATTCATAGCTCTGTTAATTATTTACACCAAATAACGCCGATATCAGAGATCCGGCGGCAGGAAGAAGCAAAAAATATCCGTGTTATGTGTTAAGTATAAATTACCATTGATAAATATTATCAGAAAAGATTATAGCATTTCTCATCGCGATAAAGGGAAGAAACAAGTCAACTTCTCTTCCCTTCTGACTTGAAAGCAATTAGCCATTAGCAATTAGCCATTAGCCATTAGCCAAAGTGTTTCTTAAGAGGAAAACTGGCAAGATGCCAGTTCCACAATCGATACCCCACACCCCACACCCTGACTACTTTGCAACTGTCTTGTTACCCCCTCAGGTTACTTACTCCGGTAAATCTTTGTCGTATACATCAAATTCCTGGGGTGTTCCATCTAAATCCTTGAGCAATTTTTCCTGTAACTCTGGATTGCCGTTCTCGACTCCCCATACTTCATCAACCCAGTTTAGTAAAAAAGTTTCCATATGATCAATTTTGCCATCATCTTTGGTAAAAGAGCCTTTACTCAATCTCTCTTTCACCCCAGCAGGATTAGAGGGAAGACGGTCTAAAATATCTCTACGTACAAAGTCTAACTTATCTTCAATGTGTGGGTAAGCTTCAAGAACTTCTTTGATTAAAAGGTCAAATATTTCCTTATGAGTAGCTTTTGCCATGAGTTTGATATTGTCTAATTCACCTTAGTTAGGATAAGTTTTGTGGGTTTACTGGCCCAAACTTTTTATTTTATTTTTAGATTTAAATATTAATCTTTGCCCCCCTTGATACAGTGCTTTGAGCTCTAACAAAGTACAGTAGATAAACAAAAGTCCCCCTTTCTAAGGGGGATTTAGGGGTATCAAGAATCTACCGCACAGCAGGGCAAACTGCTGTAAGGGAGATAGTAAAGCTGAGTTTCTACTTACTTAATGGAAACCTTCGCCCCAGCTTCTTCCAGTTGCTTCTTGGCTTCCTCAGCAGCATCTTTAGCAACAGCTTCCTTAATTGGTTTAGGTGCTGACTCTACTACTTCTTTGGCTTCCTTGAGACCCAAACCAGTCATCGTCCGTACTACCTTGAGAATAGCAATCTTCTTATCTGCTGGAACTTCTTCAAGTACCACGTCGAACTCAGTTTTCTCTTCATCCGGTTCAACTTGATTACCATTAGGAACAGGATTACCAGGGATTATCATTGGGCCAGCAGGAGCAGCAGCACTAACACCGAAGGTGTCTTCAATTTGCTTGACTAACTCAGAGGCTTCTAGCAAAGTTAGTGATTGTAATTTTTCCAGAATTTCGTCAGTTGCAGCAGACATTGATAAACTCCTTTTTTGTTGTTTGTTGTTTGTTGTTTGTTGTTTGTGGAAAAGCTAGTAGCTGTTCAAAAAAAGCATTGGAGCCTTCTTTTATCTCAAGTCGCTAAATGCCCATAATAAAAATTTCTCCGCGTCCCCGCGTCTCCGCGTCCCCGCGTCTCCGCGTCTCCGTGTCAATTCTAATTATTTATGGTTATTCAAGCGAACATGATATTACTCGGCACTGCCTTCCTCTTTAGTAGCAATTGCTTGTATACTGCGACCCAGAGAAGATGGTACTTCGTTGATACCACGACCCAGAGAAGACGGCACTTCTTTGATACCCACAGCAATTTTGGTTGCTATGGAATTAATCGCACCGGCAATTTGTGCAATCAGTTCCTCTTTTGAAGGCAAGTCGGCGATCGCCTTAACTTCTGCTTCATTCAAGGCTCGACCTTGCATCACGCCGCCGCGAAATTCGGTCTTCTTGGTGGCTTTCCTGAAGTCTTGGTAAGCTCTAATTGCTCCACCAATGTCGTCTTTAACTAGCACGAAGGCGGATGAACCAGCAAGGAACTCCGTCATCGGTTGCCAGTTTTGATCGTCTTCAACCGCACGTCGCATTAGTGTGTTCTTCGTCACTTTGCAGACAGTGCCGGTAGGACGCAGACGATTACGTAAGTCGCTAATCTCAGCTACCGTCAATCCTTGATAGTCAATGACCACTGCTAGCTGAGATTCACTCAAGAGTTGCTTGATATCAGCGACAATTTCTTGTTTGTCTTCGAGTGTTCTACCCATTCTGTTCTCACCTCCTTGATTGCTTGTTGTAATACCTCACCAGTTAAAAAAGGTTTAAAAGCTTTCTTTCCTCGAAGCTTCTTAGAACTAGTAGCAAATTACCAAAACAGAACCCCGGACGCCATGCCGGGGTTCTTCGCCGATAAATTACTGAGCCACTCAACTTGTGAAAGCTGATGGTGTAAAAAATACTTAGGGCATTGACCTCGGCAGGGTATTAAGCCATTGGCTCCTGCTGTCTTTGGTGCAAACTAATTCAATTTTTCGCTTGGAGATTTAGAAGTTTCTGACTACCAATTTAGGCAGCATCATGAGTCTTCAAGTCTCGCAGGGCACTGATATCTACTCCGATTGCTGGACCCATTGTAGCAGATACGTACATAGTTCGCCAGTAGCGGCCTTTGGCTCCCGAAGGACGGTTACGGTCAACAGTTTCCTGCAAAGCTTTAAGATTCACCAGCAGATCTTCAGCAGGAAAAGTAGCTTTACCAAACATAACATGAACAATACCAGTGCGGTCTGCTCGAAACTCTAGTTTACCAGCTTTAACTTCTTCAATCGCCTGGGCTACGTTGGGAGTAACTGTTCCACCTTTAGGAGAAGGCATCAATCCCCTTGGTCCTAAAAGGCGACCTAACTTGGCTACCTGGGGCATCATGTCCGGTGTGGCAATCAACCGGTCAAAGTCCATCATGCCTTTTTGAATATCTTCAATTAAATCTTCAGAACCGACCAAATCAGCACCAGCATTACTAGCTTCGGTGACTTTCTCCCCTTTGGCAATCACAGCTACTCGAACGGTTTGACCTGTTCCCTTGGGTAAAGCCACGGTTGTCCGCAATTGCTGGTCGGTATACTTGGGATCGATTCCTAAACGGATATGTACTTCTGCTGATTCTGGGAACTTAGCTGTAGCAGTTTCTTTTAAGAGCTTGAGAGCTTCTAAAGGTTCGTAAAGCCGGTCTTCTTCAACCTTTTTTTGTAGTTCGGCTAATCGACGCGATACTTTTTTTGGCATCTATATCTCCTGGGGTTGGTAACGAAGCAGGAACTTCTCCCCCTCTAATGTTGACAAAATTGAGTAAATTTAGTAAGGATTTGGCTATTGTAGGATTGATTATCTTTGAGAAATAACCAATTCAGCCATCACAAATAACAAACTGCTAATCTGCGATCGCGACACCCATATTTTTAGCAGTACCTTCAACAATCCTCATTGCTGCTTCAATATCATTAGCATTGAGATCTGGCATTTTTGTCTGGGCGATTTCTTGGAGTTGTGTACGAGTAATTGACCCAACTTTTTGTTTGTTGGGTTCGCTGGCTCCTTTTTCAATTCCCGCTGCCTTTTTAATTAGTACCGATGCTGGGGGGGTTTTGAGGATGAAAGTAAAGCTGCGATCCTCAAAAACCGAGATTTCCACCGGTATGACCATACCAGCTTGGTCAGAAGTTTTGGCGTTGTATTCTTTACAGAACGCCATAATATTAACCCCATGTTGACCTAGTGCTGGTCCTACTGGTGGAG
>JAAHHL010000400.1 GCA_010672185.1 Caldora sp. SIO3E6
AACCTGGCATCAACCCGGGTAACCTTGGGGGATGCAGATGCCCAAAACAGCGGATAAATGCTGCATTCATTCTTACTTATTACTTGTTACTTGTTACTTGTTACTTATTCTCCCAAGCCCTATATAGTATTTGAATTGTCTAAACGCTGTGAAGATAAACGCTATCACCCATAAGCGAGAGCGGTTAATTTGAGCGTAAAGACACTACCCTGCTCAAGTTGGCTTTCGACGCTTAACTGACCACTGTGGACTTTGGCAATCGCCTGCACAATTGCTAATCCTAATCCAGTACCACCAGTTTTACGGGAGCGATCGCTATTGACTCGATAAAAGCGCTCAAAAATACGGGGTTGTTCAGAGGGGGGAATGCCAATTCCAGTGTCTTTTACCATGACAATTACTGTGCGATCGCGCTGCTCTAAATCAATACTGATCAGTCCTCCCGGTGGTGTATATTGAATCGCATTAGCAATTAAGTTGGATACTAATCGATAGAGTTGTTGCTCATGTCCTAGAACATAAATCAGATGAGTAGGAACATGGCTGGATAGTTTAATGTCTGATGCAACCGCAAGCTCCAAAAACTCTTCTGATAAATCATTAATGAGGTCATTGAGACAGCAAGGTTTAAACTGTTCGGAGGAGGTATTTTGCTCAATACTGCTGAGTAATAATAAATCTGTAATCAATTGGCTCAAGCGTCGTCCCTGCCGTTCAACAGTATGAAGCATGGTTTGTATCTGTTGCCAATCTGATTGCGGCATTCGTAAAACAGCTTCTACATTTGCTAGAAGACTAGCAAGGGGCGATCGCAATTCGTGGGCAGCATTAGCAGTAAACTGTTGCTGTTGTCGATAGGACTGGTAAATTGGCTGCATCGCTAATCCGGAAAGCCACCAACTAGAGATAGCAACTAAACTGAGAACAAGGGGAAAGCCTACCGCAAAAATCCATTGAATCCTTCTTGCTTCAGCATCAAAGGGTTCCAAAGTGCGCCCAATTTGTATGTAGCCCCAGGAGGGATGGGAGCTAGTCTTACTTAGCATATGATGGGCATGGGCGCTGTGCAAAATTGTAGTGAATTGGTGATAGCGAATCCCATCAGAACTCCGCCAGGTTTGCCAGGTTGCAGGATTGAGGATTTGGGGCAGATGTGAGGCTTGATTAGGGGAAAAAGCAAGGAGTTTACCTTGATCATCGAACAGGCGAATATAGTAGGTGTTGCGATCGCTAATTCCTGTCGTATGTCTTTGAATCAGCGTTGGACTCATATTGCAGGGTTGTCCAACCAAACATAATTCAGGAAAAATCTGCTGCAAAATCGCTGTGGGCTCTTCTGAAGCAGGCAGAATGGGTTCGAGGCTATCATGCAGTGTTCCAGCAATCGACTCGATTTCTCGTTCCAAAGCTGTCCATTTTGCCTGAACTAGCGCTCGATATATGCCAAATCCAGATAGGCTTAAAATTACTCCCATTACCCCTGCATACCAAAGGGCTAAACGGATACGGCTGCGACGAAACAGTTGATGGCTGTTCATATTGGTGGCTATTCGCAGGGAGGTTAGGACATTCTTAAATCTACCAAACCCACTTAAAACTTACTGTTGCCTGTTGCCTAGCGCGTAGCACTATATCACAATCCCCGTCGCATGATGCGTTCTGCCAGTTTTGGCATGAGACGCCCAAGCACAAACAGTAATTTGGTTTTCCCAATCCGCATTTCCAATCTATCTTGAGTAAAATCACGCCAAAACTCTTCGACTAATGCCTCTGGTTTAATCTTGCCGCGTCCCCGTCCTCGTGTCATCGCGGTATCCACAATTGGTGGAATGATTTCAAAGACTCGGACAGAAGTTGGTTCAAGCTGCCATCGCAAGGTTTTAGTGAAACTATGTAGCGCAGCTTTACTTGCACAATATATGGGGGCACTTTGTTTTGGTACAATACCCAACCCTGACGAAACGTTAATAATGGCAGCAGTGGGATGACTCAGTAGTTGTGGGAGAAAAAGTTTTGTTAGATACAGAGGGCCAAGTAAATTAATGTCTAGTTCAGTTTCAATCTGCTCTATTGCGATCGCACCATCAGCAAAGTCATAGTTGTACTGAATGCCTGCATTGTTGATGAGAATATTGACATCAGGGTAATTGTCGGCTAACTTCCTTAGTGCTTGGCGATCGCGCATATCTGCAAGCTCAACGGTAATTTTTGGAAATTGACTTTTCACAACTTCCGCTTTTTGGGCATTGATGCCTGTCACAATTACGGTATTCCCTTCCCGAAGAAACCGTTGAGCAAGAGCGAAACCAATGCCTGATGTGCCACCTGTAATCAAAACAGTATTATGAGTCGCCTTCATAAATAATTCCAGCCGTTAGAGTATTACAGTTATCCTAGACCGGAGTTTGTGGTCGTTCATTAACCTATGTTAATGAGATTTCAATTGAGAACGAATTCGGCTTAAGGTTACAGGAGTGATGCCGAGGTAGGAAGCAATTTGATGTTGCTTGAGGCGAGTTTCTAAGTCAGGGTATTCTGCTTTAAAACTCAAGTAGCGAGTTTTGGCATCATCCAATAGTAAAGCACTTTCCCGCTTCTCCTTTTTGATAAATAAGATTTCAGCAATTTTACAATTTACTGTTTGCCAGCAGACAGAGTTTTCACCAAGCGATCGATACGCTGAATAGTCGGCAACGAGTAGCTTGGTATCTTCCAATGCCTGAATAAAAAGTCGTGAAGGTTGTTCTAGTAACAAGGCGCTGTAGGCTGCAACAAAACTATTCTCAGCGCAAAATGACTTTGTGTATTCGATACCCTCACAATTAACATAATACAAACGCAGGATGCCTGATATCACAAACCCGATTGTTTTGGGTACATCACCCGCACGAACAAAAAACTCACCTGGTTTCAAGTGGTAAGTTTGAAACAAGTTCGTCGCTTTGATGACTTCGTTTTCTGGTAGATCGATCAGCGATCGCAGACTCGCGATAAGTTGGTCTAACTCCTGGTTAAGCATATCTCAGATGCGATTTACCTGTTATTTGTACTGCTCAATATGCTAACCTTCATTAATGAATAATGGATAATTACAAAAAGGTTAAAATTTGCCTAGGTTGGGACGGTTGAAGTTGAACCATGATTAGGCGGATAAATTCCTCATTCTTTCTTACTTATTACTTGTTACTTGTTACTTATTACTTATTCTCCCAAGCCCTAACTAAGTGCCATTCGTGTTGAATCGATAGCCCTGAGCGGGAATTGTTTCAATCGGGCAGTTGCAGCCATAGCTGGCTAACTTACGACGCAACAGCCGCATCTGTGCTGCGACGACATTGCTAATCGGTTCTTCTTGTAAATCCCAGAGTTGATGCCGAATTTTGCTACCTGAAATGATCCTGTCAGGATTTTTCATTAGATAGGCGAGTATTTGAAATTCTTTGATCGTTAAAGGAATCGTTTGAGGAGGTTGAGCTAGGCTGTTGCACAGTGCATTGTTAGCAAAATCTAGGGTAAATGCTCCAGCAGACAGGGATTGGGGTTGGAGATTGGGAGATCGCCGCTGAAGTGCCCGCAGTCGTGCGAGTAGTTCTTCCATCACAAACGGTTTGACCAAGTAATCATCTGCTCCAGCGTCTAGCCCTGCTACACGGTTCTCAGATTGACCTAGGGCTGTAAGCATTAGCACAGGTAAGGGATTTTGCTTCAATCTGAGCCGCTGACATAATTCTAATCCCGAAATCTCTGGTAAAAGCCAATCAATGATTGCTACTGTGTAGTCTGTCCACTTACTTTCGAGGTAATCCCACGCCTGAGCTCCATCCGCTACCCAATCAACCACATATTTTTCGCTGACCAAGACTTGCTTGATTGCCAGTCCCAACTCCACTTCATCTTCTACCAACAAAACTCGCATAGCTGCACAGAAATCAACCACGAGCTTGATTTTATAAAACCGCTGAGAAAACTGCATCCCCCACGATTGCTGCCTATCTTGGAATCAAACTCCTCAATCGCCACCTTATATCATGTCAGCATAATTGCCCATAATAAAAGCTTCTCCGCGTCACCGCCTCCCCGTGTCCGGTGCGTCAGTCCTAACCGAGGGTCTTCAACCTGACATGATATTAGCTTTTGTTGTCAACTTGGTTCTACAGTTGGGTAAAGCATAATATCAAACCCGTTCTAAAAGGTTCCTAGAAGGGGCAGCACCTTTTTCTTGAGTAACTCCACAAGGGCTGGCTCCATGTACTGATAGTTATCTGGGATATCTAAGCACACCACTCGCTTGTTTTTGAGCCAAAGTCTAAACTTCTTGGAAAGTTTGTTGCGGTGCGATTGTTCCATCACAAAAATAATATCAGCCCACTCAACTGCTGAGCTGCATAAAGGAATCTCAGCTTCCCGATCCAATCCGGCTGAGTCAACCTCCAGTCCCTCATAGCTGCAGAAGACTGCCTCGGCTGTAGGGCTACGCAATCGGTTTTGGCTGCAAACAAATAGTAATTTTTTCATGATTGGAACGATTCAAACTGATTTTCCAATACTACTCTTTCAGGAAAGCTATAGGTGTGGGGCTGTTGACCGAAACAGCTCCCATTTCACCTCAATTTCATCTGGTCTTTGGCAGACTAATAGAGATTTTTGTTGAGCTTTGCGCCTTGGTGAGGAAGTATTATGAAATCCGTTTCACTCATTAGTTCCATTCTTGCAGCCAGTTTAGCTATCAGTACGCCTACAGTTGTCTTTGCTCATGTTGGACATGGTGATGAGTTTCAAGCAACTGGCGGAATTGAGCGGGTAAAAGTTAACCCTGAAACCGATCAGTTGTTGGGCATTGTGGTCACACCGATCACGCAATCCGCTGAAGGTGGAGCTGGAGTGATGGTGCCTGCCACTGCCTTGGTGGATGCTGATGGCAAGCAGCTAGTTTTTGTGCAGTATGAGAATTTTTATGAGCCAGTTGAAATTACAACGGGTGCAACCGAGGGTGAACTGCTCGAAGTAACAGAAGGATTGTCGGTTGGGGAAAAGCTGGTGACCCAAGGTGGATTGTCCCTCTATGCCGAATCTCGCAAAACCAAAACTGCCGATGCAGCTACTAGCTCTGATGAGAGTGTTTCTCCTGAAACCGATGAAGCTCATGCTCAGGCAGATGCCCAAGGTTTACCTCATAGCCACGATGCTTCTGGCAATATGACTGAACAGTCTAGCGAGTCCGCATCCGAAAAAAGTGGATTTCTGATGGGGCTTGTAACCACAGTCGGTGCCGGAACTGTGCTGTTGGTCGGTGCCGGAGCTGTTATAGTTGGTAACCGCAAGAAAAAGAGCGTCTTTTCTGACGAGAAAGAGGGTCTCTAATTGAAGATGTTTAACACAATTCTGAATCAGACCCTCAAAAACTCCATCGCCCAACGCTGGTTCATCGTTGTTGGTGCCATTTTAATTACCCTGTGGGGTGTTGTTAGTATTACCCAAATGCCCCTGGATGTGTTTCCCGAATTTGCACCACCCCAGGTGGATATTCAAACCGAAGCAGCTGGACTAGCTCCAGAAGAAGTGGAATCGCAAATTACTGTACCCATTGAAAGTGCTGTGAATGGCTTGCCAGGGGTGACAACGGTGCGCTCATCCTCTAAGGTGGGGCTATCGATGGTGCAGGTAGTGTTTGACCAGAATGCTGATATTTACAAAGCACGGCAATCTGTAACAGAGAAACTTCAGCAAGTTACCAATCAGCTTCCAGAAGGCACTCAGCCGCCAGAAATTTCGCCATTAGTATCCCCATTGGGTACGATTTTGCAGTACGCTTTCACTGTCAACGGGGAGGGGAAAACCTCGCTGATAGAGCTGCACCAACTGGCAGAAGTAACCCTCAGCAATCAGATTCTTTCAGTACCAGGAGTCTCTCAAGTCACAATTTATGGCGGAGATGAACGCCAAAAACAAGTGCTGGTTGATCCGGCAAAACTGCGATCGCGCAATGTTTCCCTTACCGAAGTCACCGATGCTGCAAGAGGCGCTAACTCTAATGCTCCCGGTGGTTTCCTGATTGGCGGTGGTCAAGAACTACTGGTGCGCGGTATTGGGCAGGTGAAATCCATTGAAGACCTACAGCAATCTGTGGTGAAGGTAGAGGATGGTAAACCCATTTTTCTTCAAGATGTGGCAGAGGTCAAGACCGGAGCAGCTCTAAAGCGAGGGGATGCGAGCTTTAATGGGCAGCCTGCGGTGGTAATGATGATTAATAAACAGCCTGATGTCGATACCCCCACCGTCACCAAAGCGGTAGAAGCAGTGATGCAGTCGTTGCAGCCAACCTTTCCTACTGATGTACAAGTAGCACGAACCTTTCGCCAGTCTAACTTCATTGATGCCGCTATTCGCAATGTCAGTGGTTCTCTTATTCAAGGCATCATCATCGTGTCGGTAATGATGCTGCTGTTTTTAATGAATTGGCGCACAGCGGTGATTACCCTGAGTGCGATTCCCCTATCGTTATTGATTGGGTTACTCTTTATGAAAGCCTTTGGCTTGGGCATCAACACGATGACCTTAGGTGGATTAGTGGTTGCCATTGGCTCAGTCGTGGATGATGCCATTGTGGATA
>JAAHHL010000401.1 GCA_010672185.1 Caldora sp. SIO3E6
CTGAGAATGAAGACATAATCGAAATTAAATCTTCTACTAATTCATCTTCATAACTTTTGGGCAAAGATTCTTCGACCCATTCAATCTCTACTCTATGACTCTTAAAGAACAAATCAAACAAGTTAAAATTAAACCTTGTTAATCGGTCTTTATACTCAATAACAACACGACTAATTTGTCTTTCAATTGCTAGTTTTAATAGTCTGTTTAACTTGGGTCTTTTGTCATTCATACCACTTCCCATTTCGGCAAACACATACTTAATGTTGTATTTTCGCTTAGTGCAGTGAGCAATGACTCTAGACTGTTGACGGTCTAAGTCTCCATTGTCTTTCTGACGTTGAGAACTTACTCGACAATAAACCGCTATTGGCTGCAAACCTCCAACTGATTTCATAATACCCATTCGAGTATTAACATCAGACCGTCTGTAAGCTCGTCTATTTGATGGCGTTCTTAAAGCTGGAAATATCCCATCTTTATCCCATCTTTGTAGAGTTTTTACGCTTACCCCCAGTATCTTCGCTGTTTGAGTTATATTCAGCAATTCTTCTGAGGGCATCAGGTTCTTCCACACTTCACTTTTGTCCAATGGTCATAGATTGCTTGAAACTCCTCTGGGGTAGGCACTTCCAGACAGTTCAACTACATGAGGATAAATCACCCCATTGTCTAACTCGAATTCGGTTGAGCGTGATTCTTACCACCATTAGCCGTTCCATTCTTCATGACCTTTGCCCTATGATTATATCATATCATTAAGGACATTTGACCATGTAAGACCACTTTTGTCTATCATATTAATGAACTACTCAAAGCCTCGAATTTTATAGTAATGACTTGGGTTTGCGCACTACTTTTGGGCCGATGGTCTACACATTTTCCTTTAGTTCAGTTACGGGGTACTCACGGCGTATGCTCTATTGAACATTTTTTTTGTAGCAATTTACGGCGTAACAAATCCCAATCAGGGCGATGCATTCCGTACAGTGCTCTTCGTCCTAGTGTTTTTCACTCTGGGTTTATCCATTTGGATGATCCATCTTTCGAGAAAACAGTGAAGAGTTAGCTATCCCTCTTGGATAAAGATCCCAAATGGGTTCTATTGAAAACAATACTCATTCGAGCGATCGCTAGCGTTTCCTCTCTTTTTTCCCTACACCCTACACCCTACACCCCACACCCTGCGTAGTTTTTAACTGTCTTGTCAGCCCTGAGTTAAATTTTTCTAACTTGAGAGGGATGATGTTAAAGTGTTAATTTAGTAAAGCAGGTTAATTTAAGAAATATGACTCAACTTAACAATTATTGTAAAGGTTGTTTAAATTTTGTTGTAATTTCCTCAATTTGACCTAATTTAATGTTTGCTAGAGAAATATGGAAACAGCATGTCCCCCTGCTAGTTACAACAGGGAAGTATACTCCGAGGTCATGACTATTGAAGAAATAGTACAACAAGCTCTGCAAGAGGGTTACTTAAGCCCACTCATGGAAACAGAGATGGGGCAACTCTGTAATTCAGCATCAGAGCTTTCCATGGAAGAATATATGGCATTGGATCGACTGATGGGGGCACTGTTAACCGGCGAAGTGGTTGCTGTTCCTCACAAAAAGTTTATTAATGTCATGGAGGAGTTGGTGCTTGCCGAAGCCTTCGCTCAAATTGCTGAAGTTGAAAAGTATAATGAGCGCATCTTGGATGTTGGAGATATCACCGCTTATGCCTTGAATAGACTTCCTCCTCTATATGCTACTACGGAAGAAGGTGCTAGATATCAGCGTCGGCGAGCTCAACAAGAACTACATGAGTTGATTACTCAGCAAGTTGCTGCAGCCATTGCCCGCAACCTAGATCGACCTGACTTTGGCTATAAGCGTCAGGCCCTCGTCAACAATCAAGATAAAAGTGTCTTTAACCAGGTGAGTAGCTTGCTACAGGTTTATGCTCCCAATTTTGAGAAAGGCTGAGAATTGGGAATTGGGAATTGGGAATTGGGAATTGGGAATTGGGAATTGGGAATTGGGAATTGGGAATTGAAGACTGCATTCAATTCTGGACAGTGACGGGTGTTCCTACTCTTACTTGCTCATACAACTTTTCAATATCAGTGTTTCGCATCCGCAAGCAGCCGTGGGAAACTCTTTGTCCTACTAGTTGATCATTATTTGTACCATGAAACCCTATTTGATGCTTATCATCAGACCAAAAACTGATCCACCGGCTTCCTAGAGGATTGTCTGGTCCGGCAGGAATCAAATCTCCAGTAATTGGCTGCTTCCAGACAGGGTTGTGTTGCATATTTAGAACTTTGAAGCTACCGGTGGGAGTCTCCCAGCCAGCCTTACCAATAGCCACCGGGTCACTTGAGAGTAGTCGCTCATGCCCGTAAAGGTAAACTCGGGCATCACTCAAATCAACAACTACCTGAGAACCCATACCTGCGATTGCTTCGTTCAGCATCGGGGTCATCTGGGAGGCAGTGGCAATCTTTGGTGTTCGTGGGACTTCCTTGGTTACCTGTAGCGCTTGGGGCAATAGCAATCCTGCTGACCCAAAGCAAACTATCATAGAACCAGTTTTCAACAAATTATGGGGATGAAAAAATTTTTTCACTTCCTACTCACCTATAGCATAAAGACATATTTGCTGTTAAAGTGGGAACTCTAGATGAAATTGGGCGTCTGGAAGGAGAAAGGATGTCGTATTTCCCCATTCCATCCATGAGTCAACCGATTTCTGTATCCTCCTGGTCAAAAGTTGAGGCCATAGTTCCTCTCGTACCAGAAGTAGTGCAACCAGACAAACTCTCGAACTACGACTTGATTTTACGTTGTCAGGACGGTCTTCGCCCTGATCGCGTCGCCTTCGCCGAACTCCTACGTCGGTATCAGTCTCATGTAGATAAAATTTTGTACCACTTAGCTCCGGACTGGCAAGACAGAGCCGATTTGGCTCAGGAAGTGTGGATCAGGGTTTACCGGAATATCAAGCGATTACAGGAGCCAGTCAAGTTTAAAGGTTGGTTAAGCCGTATTGCGACTAATCTCTTCTATGATGAGCTACGCAAGCGCAAACGAGTGGCTCGTCCCCTGTCTCTAGATGCTCCGCGTCACTTTGATGATGGGGAGATGGAGTGGGAAATTGCTTCCGATGAGGCTTCTCCTCAAGAAGATATGACAACACGGGAGTTTTATGAGCAATTACAACAGGCAATCTCTGGTTTACCAGAAGCCTTCCGCACTACCATAGTCCTTAGAGAAATCGAAGGTATGGCTTATGAAGAAATTGCCGAAATCACTGGAGTTTCCTTAGGAACTGTCAAGTCAAGGATTGCTAGAGCCAGATCTAGATTACAATCCCAGCTACAAACCTATTTGGAATCTTAAGATTGAGTCTTCTGCTGAGAAATATTGCACTTTTTTTACTTTTCTTTATTAAAGTAGGGTGTAGTAAGATATCCTTCATTAAGGCGCTTGGCATGACTCTGTAGTAATGCTAGAATAACCGCCACCTAAAAAAGCTAGTACACGTTTGAGGTAGGAAACTGCCAACGAAATGGATAGTCTACAGCGCGATCGCTTTGAATTACTCAGTGCATACATAGATGGTGAAGTGACAGCAGCAGAGCGCCATCAAGTGCAGGATTTGCTATCAAAAGACCCAGATATGCAGCGCCTACACGCCCGACTCATGAAATTGCGTCAGGGACTACAACAGCTGTCAGTACCAATCGGTGAAACAACAGCCCCTGAAACCGCACAGCAGGTATTCTCTAAAATAGACCGCCGCCGCTCCCATAAGGTATTTATTTGGGGTGGAGCTGCTATTGCTGCCTTATTCGTCGGTGCCGTATCGGGAGTTTTTTCTGGTAATAGGTCATTCCTGCCACAATTAGCTAGTTCTCCTGAACCAGAGGTAGTTTCCGAACCATTAATGATTAGTGCGAACCAACCGGTGATTAAGATTCCCAAAGCGGCAGTCTCACCTTCGGAAAAGTTGGTGGAGCCATCAATCATTAACCGTGAGGTTAACCAGGATGAGCTTAATTGAAAGAAGGGTAGAGAAAATTTTCCTAAAACCTAACACCTAACACCTAAACTGGCTCCAGCAGCCAGAGGGAATGGGAACACCTTGAAAGTGCTTAACTTTCTCAGAAGTCATTAAGTAAGCCCAAGCAAAACCTAGTGTTTCCCTGGCTAGATCATAAACTTCGATTTGCTGCCGATTATATTCGTTCTCTGCTGCTGCTCGATAGGGGTCATAATCTTCTAATTCATCCAGAGTGCTTAAGATAGCTGGATCAGCGAAAGTCAGTAGAAAGCCTTGAACCGGACTTGCCCCCGGTATCATGGCAGGATAACCCAAAGGTAGAGCAAAAAGTTGACCAAGAGCGATCGCTTTTTTCGCCTCAACTACCTTATCAGTACAGTACAAGCTGTAATTGACTTCCCCTGGTTTCAGAGTTCCGTAAACAAAAACTTTGAGAGCGCTTACTTTCATATAGGACTTGCTGTATAAGTGTCGGTATAGAACCCCAACTTCTTTAAGAAGTCGGGGTTCTGGAGGTTCTGGAAATATCTGGCTACTTGGGAACTCTTACTTCCTGATGAGAGTCATTACTACTTATAGCAGTCGCCAGGGCGGTTAAGATATTCTCAGGTAAGGCAAGTGAACAAGGGGCTACCATCCCCTTGTCCTAATAGCCTTGGCGGTTGCTATATCTTAACCAAGAGGAGACATCAACCAATGAAGACGACCTTGAAGAAGTTATCTATTTTCAGTAGCTGTTTGTTAGCATTTTCCCTGATATCCTACAGTGGTTTACCCGCAGCTGAAGCAGAAACTAAAGTGCCTCAACAGGCAGCAACAAAAGGTAAATACTCAACATATCCCGAGTCTCTCGAAAACAGATTCTTGACAACATGCAAAACAGATGCAGTTAATAATGGTTTGTCTCAACAGGAGGCAAACAAATTATGTCTTTGTATCCTCAAAGGATCTTCTGCTCAGGGAATTACCTCCGCGCAGCTTCAGGCGATACTTGATAATCCCGATGCCGATGTACCAGATAATTTTGGTGACGCGGTGGCAGGATGTCTTTAGGTGGTAGGTGGTAGGTATTAGGTATTAGGTGGTAGGTATTAGGTATTAGGTGATAAATTGTATTATCTACAGGAACTAAAGCGTTAGCTGATGTTTCCCGAACTTCTAAGACTGTTTAGCCAGATATGATATGACAAATAACAAACGACAAACGACAAATGACAAATAACAGATGTCTCTTAGAGAGCGCTTAAATATTTCCCGGTTTGCCATTGCTCACTCCTGGCTAACAATCTGCTTTTGGTTGGCGTTGACGGTGGCAGGGTTATTTGCTTTCAGCAGTCTCAAATATGCTCTATTCCCTGATATTACCTTTCCCGTGGTGGTGGTGAATGCTCAAGCACCATTGGAGACTGCTCTGGAAACTGAGATACAGCTTACCCAAACTATAGAACAACAACTCCAATCTCTGGCAGGATTGGATGATACTCGCTCTTCTACCTATTCTGGTCAAACTGTTGTTAGCTTAGCTTTTGATGTTGGGACGAACCTGGAATCCTCTACTGAGGCAGTTAAAACTGCACTCCAGCAAGCCGAGTTACCCCCAGAAACTACCTTCGAGGCTCTCAGTGTCAACTTAAATGAGTCGGCGGCAATTAGCTACGCTATCAAGAGTGAGGAGAAAACCCTCCCAGAATTAATCCAAATTACTCAAGAGCAGATTCTCCCCACAATTGCTGAACTTCCAGGAGTGCTGAAAGTAAGGCTTTTGGGAAACGCTACCCCAGATGAAGCTGAGCCGAATTCTTCGATTACCGCTTCCCCAACCCTGACAAGGTTCAACAGTGAGAATGCTGTAGCTTTCCAGGTAATCAAACGTGGTGCAGCTAATACCCTGGAAGTAGTTAGTCGGGTAGAAGCCGCAGTGCAGCAGTTGCAAGGGGATTTACCTCAGGTGCAACTAGTCTTAGCAGAGACTCAGGCTGATTATATCCGGGAAGCCACCCAGGCGACGATTGATGCCCTATTACTGGCAATTGTGCTAGCAGTTTTGGTAATTTTTCCCTTTTTGCGTGATTTCCGAGCAACTTTAATTACAGCTTTGGCAATTCCCATTTCCCTGCTGGGAACCTGCATTGCCATGGCGGTAGCTGGATTTAACCTGGAAACGATTACTCTGCTAGCTTTGGCACTGGTAATTGGTATTATTGTTGATGACGCGATCGTTGATGTTGAAAATATCTCCCGACACATCGAAGCTGGAGAAAGTCCAAGGCAAGCTGCGATCGCGGGTACTGATGAAATTGGCTTAACTGTTTCCGCCTCTACATTAACTATTGTCGCCGTATTTCTACCCATTGCCTTTATGGGAGGCACTGTCGGTCAGTTTTTTAAACCTTTTGGGCTAACTGTTTCTGTAGCCGTTTTTACTTCCTTATTAGTTGCTCGTACTTTATCCCCCGTTTTAGCGGCTTATTGGCTGAGGCGGAGGGATGGGGAGATGGGGAGATGGGGAGATAGGGAGATAGGGAGACGCGGAGATGGGGAG
>JAAHHL010000402.1 GCA_010672185.1 Caldora sp. SIO3E6
AGATTGAACAAGCATCATCCGCAAAAGGTGTTAGGAGTTAAAGCTGATTTTTGACATACTCTCCAGCCTGTTCGCACAGCGTTGCCGCAGGCTAGGCGTGAAGATTCT
The DNA here is from genome assembly GCA_010672185.1 of Caldora sp. SIO3E6. Lineage (GTDB taxonomy): Bacteria > Cyanobacteriota > Cyanobacteriia > Cyanobacteriales > Coleofasciculaceae > Caldora. The sequence goes on from JAAHHL010000402.1 coordinate 109, forward strand.
TTACGCTTCACTCTCGTCGTTCTTCCGTGCCATGCTATCTTCGATTTGTTTTATCATTAACTTATAAATCACGCCAATACTGCTCGGATAAGCTCGAATCCCTCTCCCTCGCTTTCTTTCCTCCCACACCTCCCACACTCCCCACACTCCCCACACTCTCTTAACCGAGCAGTATTGGGGCTTGTTGTCTCTTTTCACCGTTTTAGGGAGCGTTATGTCTAAAATTATTACTACCCCTTATGATGTTGCAGAACATCTCCGAACTCCTGAGGAAATGGCAGCTTATCTTGAAGTTTCTATCGAAGAAGCAAATGGTGACGCTGCTCTTGTTGCTAAAGCATTAGGTGATATCGCTCGTGCAAAAGGGATGTCTCAGATTGCCCGTGATACGGGTCTATCCCGTGAAAGTTTATATAAGGCGCTTTCTGGTGAACGGAGTCCAACATTTGATACGATATTGAAAGTTATCAGAGCATTGGGTTTAACTTTACGTGCGGAACCAATAAACACCAATTCACAATAAGTCTGAGCTCTAGGGGGAGTGGTTTTGATTTGAAGTTAAAAGGAGGTTATCAATGCCGTATGGCACATTCAAATCAGTCGGTGAAGTAACCCAAAAATTTGATATTGAGGTCAGAACTGAACCATTTATCAACAAAAAAGAATTAACAATACCTGATTATATTTTCTCCCGCATAGAAGCCAACCTGGCAGAGGATGTCTATTTTATTAATGAGTTTGCTATCTGTGAGCAGATTATCAGTCGTATATTGGACGAGGTGGCAGAACATTATAACCAACTCTTTGTATGGTCACATGTTCCCTTCAATGTAGATAAGGAACAAGACTTGGTAGGCGAACCTGACTACCTGATAGCCCCAAAAACCAAGCATGGAGTGATGTTTGTCCCGCCTCTTTGTGTAATGGAGGCAAAACAAGAGAAATGGAATGAAGGCTGGGCACAGACCTTGGCGGAAATGTATGCCGCATCTATCAAGGGGGCAAAAGTCTGCTATGGTGTTGTCACCACAGGAAAGGCTTGGGAGTTTGGCAAGTTAGAGAAAAATGTTTTTATCAAAGATCGAAGTCAAATATCAGCGACAGAGGATCTAAAAAAAGTTTTTTATGTATTAAATTGGTTATTTGACCAAACAAATACCCATATCGCTAATATGTCACTCTAGGAATGGTACAACATATAGAGAAATATTTCTTTATCATTAACTTATAAACCACGCCTCTGGAGCAGAAAAGCTGTGACTGAGCAGATAACCCTAACGCTACCCGATGACGTCGCTAGACGTGTACAAACGGTTGCAATCTCAACCCAGCGAGAGTTAGAAGATGTCCTGTTAGAGTGGATTGACCAGATCAGTCTTCAGCTTTCCCCATCAACTCCTAATACCACAGAAGCAACATTACTCCAGCAAATTAACTTAGGATTTTCCCCAAATTGGTGGAACCGTTATCAATCGTTCATCGCTGCACGACAAGCAGAAACAATTAGTGAGAGTGATTTGGTTGAGTTGATTAAAATGAGTGAAGCACTCGAAATTGCTAACGTTGAACGGGTGAAGGCATTGGGAGAACTGGCTCAGCTTCGAGGTTGTTCCCTCGATCAGGTAATGGAGGCCTTGGATATCAAGATTAAAACTGATAGCGCACAGTTTTGGCAAGGCATCTCACTCCAGCAGCTATGCGCTACCCAGTCTCCCATGACCGTTCATAGTCTCAAGGATCTGGCGGCTGACTTTTGGCCGGAAGAAGACTCAACTGAGGATTTCCTTATCTTTCTGCGAGAGCAGCGTCAAGAAGTGAGATAGTCGGAATTCGATGAGCCTTATTTCAGTAACCTAGCAAACTAAGGGTATTCAAAATTTCAATCACTGCCCGAGCATCCTCTTGAGCATTTGAATTAACTGGTCTGTAAAGCTCTTTGAAGAGACAGTTCTGAGCCATACCAAATACAGGTCGCATTTCATGACGAACAATCCTATACTGAGGAGTCTTATAAGTGAGGTAGCGAGCTTCCAAGATCAGTCCCTCAGCAGGCCCCCCCAACATGCAACTAATTCCGTCCCTTTCTGGTGCTTGGATACCTTCTGAGAGGCTGTCGTAGCTAAAACTACGCCTTAACCGATCAAGTCGTCTATACAGTTGCTCAGGTAGCTGAACTGATTCACCGTCGATCATTAACGAAAAGCGATCGTCAATAGATCTGGAATTAGGATCAATATCATTACCATAAAACTGAATCTCTCTGGTCGTGGTTGTGTCAGATCTGTATTGGAGGTTCAACAATAAGAACTGCCCTGCCTTCGCAACATTGGGTAGCATTGCACAACTAAAAACCAAGCAAAGGCTGAGGCAGATAAGGAATTTGGCTACCAACTTAAGGCGGGACACTTTATATGGCAAGAGACCGCCGAGAATGACCATAATCTGAATAGACATCTCCAATAATTATTCTAGAACCCCCATGCTACCGTATCAAAATCGAGGTTTCTGGAGATGTCTAATAGAATTGAGCAACTCCCGCTAAAAGCGCGTGGGAGTAGCTTAAAGAAGTGATTCTATAATTTCACGAAGGTCTTCAATTATCTCCCCTGGATGTATTTCTGGGTGAAATTCGGAACCGTCAGCGTACATTGCCGGAGGGCTTTTACCACCAGGTTGATGGTCTGCATCAATAGATTGACGCCACCTCTGTGCGTGGGTTAACCACTCTTTCTTATCTACCAGCCCTGGTCTGGTAAACCAGACATTCCACGTCAATACATTGCCATTCTTCAGCATGTTGCCGGAGGCAATGTTGAACAGATCCATTATTTTTTCGTTAAAGGTATCGACTTTCTCATTGTGGAGTTTTACAATTGGGCCGATTTCCACTTCCAAATATCCAACTTCATAGGCATATTTTTTATGCTGAGCAAATTTAGGAGCCTCAAAATCTGGACATTGACCCTTGAGCACTGGAAATATAGGTTGATTGGGATCTCCGACCTTATGAGTTGTCACCTCAATTGCGTGTTCTTTGTCAAAGGGAAAGGAAAGATGATGTTTTTCAAAAAGTTCCCAGGCGTGCTTAACAAACCAATTTGAGAGGGAGCTTGGACTAAACCAAACCTTACCAGTAACGGTCATATCACCTGCTAGTTCCCGATCTGGCTCATTAACCCAGCCTCTCACACCAGTAACGGTCACTTCTACGTTATAGCAAGCGAAGCTACGCAGGCAAGCCCCTTGTTGAGGACAGATGATAGACCATATTCTCCCGGCATCGTCGTAGCCGAGCCTAGAAATATCGTGGGCAAACCTTTGAAAACACCTAGAAGAGGGGTCTCCCAGGTGGGTTAACCAACTGAACTCAGGCCAAAATACCCCTTGCTGACGAGTAAGCTTGTTAATGTTGTCCATGTTACCCGTCATTGGTATCGAGCTCAGGTTTGGCTCAGGATAGGCAAACGCTGGATTGGACTCGGCGAAGCCGCCTTGCCATCCCGGTGGGATCTTGGAATTTTGCTCAAATGTCATAAACCTGTCCTTAACATATTTGATGATCGAATCGTGTATTCAGCTCATAACGAGAAGGTTAGATTAGGCGTTAAATTTTGCCGATTTGTGAGCTGACGAACTATGCAGGAATAATGGGCTTACTAAGAAGCAGATAGAGCTTAGTTTAACGCTTTACGTTGTCCCACAGCAAGCAAAGGATTTTAGGATCTTATCTAGCAATCAGTCCCTGAGGCGAGTTTCTCCAAAATAGCTGGAGTTATAGTACTGTAAACATTGCAATTTCTTGGTAGATTCGGATAAAGTTCAAAAGGAAAATCGGCAGGTCGTGCAACTCCGGCTCGGAAACTTTAAAATAAGCAGACAGTCGTCTTGTGCTGGTGATATAACTGATCATCAACTTATCTTCAGGTTACCACCTGCCTTGACTGGGAACGAGTAGAGGGGAAGTTGCTGTGAAATAGAGGAAGTTATATTTTTCCATCGCAATTGAGCATGAGGAGTGTAAGTGGCAAATTTCATCCCAAAGGAAAAAGAGCTATCTAGCCAATCTGAGTCAGTAGTATCTACCCAAACGGAAACGTTAGATTTGACTAAGACTGAGGTTCAACCAGAACCCTCAGAAGAGGAGAGCAAGCAACCCTCCGCAGCTAACAAGTTAGTGGCGCGAGTTAAACAGGGAGCAACTATTACAGTCAAAGGACTCCAGCAGGCTTCCCAAGGACTCAAGCGTGCTTCTAGTTTTGTTGCTCAGCCTTTTACTGGACCAATGAAGCTACATCGCCGCTATTGGTTCTGGCTGGGGTTGGGGGTTAGTAGCAGCGCGATCGCCCTTGGTTGGGGTATTTATGTTGTAGAGAAGAATGTTCCCGACTCAACGAAAGATGTCTTAACCTACGTTAGAGATAACACCATCACCATCAAAGCCTCAGATGGGACTATTTTACAGCAAATTGGACCAGCTACTCGGGAAACTTTGAAGATTTGGGAAGTACCCGAAGATTTGATTGATGCCTTTATTGCGATTGAAGATAGGCGTTTTGAAAAGCATCATGGGGTAGATTTCCAGGGTATTGTTCGTGCTGCTACTGCTAATTTGCTGGCAGGGAAGGTAGTTGAAGGGGGTAGCACGATCACTCAGCAGCTAGCGAGAATTGTCTATCTTAATCAAGAAGTCAGTTGGTGGCGTAAGCTCAAGGAAATGCGTACTGCGCAGAAGATTGAGCAAGATATCGACAAAGAGCAAATTCTGGAGCGTTATTTAAACCTAGTCTATTTGGGTTCCGGAGCCTATGGGGTTGCGGATGCAGCTTGGGTATACTTCAGTAAAACTGTAGATGAACTGACTCTACCAGAAATAGCAACGTTGGCTGGTTTACCTCCTGCTCCTAGTATTTACTCACCTTTAGTGGAAGGCAAAATAGGCAATGAGAAGCTGGCTAAAGAGCGGCGAAATCTAGTCTTGGAAAGGATGCAAACAAGTGGATTTATTACTGAAGCTGAAGCTCAAAAAGCAAAAGCCACACCCCTGGAGATTAACCCCAGTCCACCGAAGCGACTAGAGCGTGAAGCTAGTTATTTTACTGAGTATATTCAACAAGAGTTGCCGAAACGAGTTTCCGAAGCTGTGCTAAAAGTGAAGGGATTAACAGTGGAAACGACCCTTAATCCGGAGTGGCAGAAAGCAGCGGAAAAAACAGTCAAAAATGCAGTGAATACCTATGGTAGTTACCAGGGATTTGATCAAGCAGCTCTAGTGGCGATTGATCCACGGAATGGCCAGATTAAGGCAATGGTAGGGGGAAAAGATTTTAATGACCTAGAAAGTAATAATTATTTAAACCGTGCCACCCAAGCTCAGCGTCAGCCTGGATCTACCTTCAAGACCTTTGTTTATACAACAGCCATCGAAGCTGGTTTCTCTCCTAATCGAGGTTACCTTGATACTGAATATATTGTCGATGGCTACAAACCCAAGAATTACAGTGAAACTTTCCGGGGTTGGACTTCAATTATTCAGGCTCTCAGAAACTCCGTTAATATAGTTGCCGTTAAAGCCTTAATCTCCGTCGGTTGGGACCCAACTATTGAAATTGCCCACAAAATGGGTATTGAATCAGAGCTTAAGCCTACCTATTCCCTAGCTTTGGGTGCATCTGAGGTGAATTTGCTAGAAATGACCAGTGCTTATGGTACCCTAGCAGCTCGAGGAGTTCATGCCGAATCCTACGGTATCAAAAGGATCATAGACCAAAAGGGCAATGTAATTTACGAGCAGAGCTTGAATAGTGAGCGAGTGATTACAGAAGACACTGCAGCAATTATGAACTGGATGTTACAGGGAGTAGTTAACTATGGTACTGGTACAGCTGCCTCACTAAGTAGACCTGTTGCGGGCAAAACTGGCACTACTGACAAAGCTCGAGATCTCTGGTTTGTCGGCTATATTCCTCAGCTAGTAGCCGGTGTGTGGCTGGGAAATGATAACAATAAACCTACCTGGAGTACTAGTAGTACTGCTGCTACTACCTGGCGTAGGTTTATGGTTAACGTAGTAGATGACATCAAGGTTGAGAATTTTCCTAAGCGTCCCAATAAAATAGAAAATCGCGAAGGCAATATTAAAGCTAAGCCGATTAAACCCAAACGGGAAATCGAAAAACCATATCAGCCACCGGCTCCTCCACCGCAAAAAAATACAGGAAACCGTAATTACAACAATAACTACAACCACAACTACAATCGCGGCTACAATCGTAACTACAACCGTAATTACAACAATAACTACAACCGTAATTATAATCGCGGTTACAACCAAGGTAGTAGAGGTAGGATTTACAGCCAGTCTCAACCTGTAAGACGCTCTAATTACCGAGCACCGGCAAGAAACTACTCCGCACCAACCTATTCTGCTCCTAAAAAAGCAGCACGCACCTACTCCGCAGCAGTACAAAGAGCAGCATCTGCCC
>JAAHHL010000403.1 GCA_010672185.1 Caldora sp. SIO3E6
TCCAAGGAATTGATACCATTACTGATTTTGACTCCACCCAAGGAGACAGAATTCAAGTATCTGCCAGTGGTTTTGGTGGCGGACTTACCTTAGGTATGCTGGATACAGAAGAGTTTACTACTGGTTCCGCAGCTACAAGGGCGAGCGATCGCTTGATCTATAACGATACCACCGGTGCTTTATTCTTTGACCCCGATGGTACAGGAGTTCTGGGACAAGTCCAGTTTGCTCAACTCTCCGGTGGAGTTGCTCTCACCCACAGTGATATTTTCGCTGTATAAAGAGGAGTGTGGGAGGAAAGAATTTTCCCAAACTTGACACCCACTCTTCTTTTCCTTGGTGAACTTTGTGACTTTGTGGTTAATATAGCCGAGTAAAACCACAAAGGCACAAAGAACACAAAGCTTATATCATGTCCGTCTAATCGCTGACGATAAAAATTCTCCGCGTCCCCGCGTCCCCGCGTCTCCGCGTCAGCCTTAATGATAAGTATTCAACCGAACTTGATATTATAGAGGGTCACAATGACTTAAATTGCTTCAAGATCGAATAACCACTGGGATTGTCATTATCGGTTAAATTACTGACTTCTTCCCTTGTTCCTCGAACTCGCTGTATAACTGAGCGCCTTTCATCAAGGCAATCGTCTATTTGTTTAGCAAATCGGCGATTATCAACCAGTAAATTAGCAGCGGTATCTGCTTCTATCCTAATAACTTTGAGATCATCAAGGGCACTGATGGAGAGTGTACTAGGTTTGTCTGACATAAATACCGATTCCCCAAAAAAGTCACCGTTGGCAATCCGAGCGACTTCTTGTTCATTGCCGTTAAGATCTTTAATAGTGAGTTTGGCATGACCATTTTGAATAATATAAAGTCCCCCGACAAATTCTCCTTCCTGAATAATCTGTTCTTCTTTACCGTAGTATTCTATAGTTGAATCTAGAGCTAGTCTATCCAGCACTTCGATCTTCAAAGAAGTAAAATAAGGGAGGGACTGAAAATACTCGGTAATTTCCTCGTGAGTCTGCTCTAACTGTGGTGTACTAATAGGTGCATGATAGATATGGTTAGTCGGATAAGGTGAGAGGCTAAGTCCTCGGCGTTGAGCTGCGTAATAGAGACGAGTTTTGAAATCACTGCGAGCTTTATAGGTATTCATGAAGTCTTTTGCCATAAACATCACCTTGTAGCTGATGGAAAAATCGTCAAAAGAACCTGTGGAGATAATCTTAAATCCCTTTTCTAAATCTGTCCCTTGAGTTTCCAACAGAACTTGCTGGAGAAGTTGTTTCACCCGATTAGGTGGGTCATCATTAGAAAAAGCTACTTCGATCCAGATACCCTGGGCTGTATTTGGCAGAGAGTAGTTGAGAATTCGCTCTTTACCTAAAGCTCCATTGGGGATAATAACGACATTTCCTTCGACAGTTTTCAAGCGTACAGAGCGCCAATTCATGTCTATAACTTGACCATCGATATCCCCCAACTGCAACCAGTCACCTTTTTTGAAGGGACTATCAGCAAGTAACAGAAATCCAGAAACCAGATTGCTTAGGGTATCCTGTAGAGCCAAAGCAATAACCAGGGAACCAATACCAAATGCCTGAGCCGCTTTACTAATATCAACTTTCCACACCTCAGCCAGAGCATAACCCACAAGCACCAAAATTACCGCAGCACGGATAACTTGAAAGAAGAGATTAGCGACGGGAATCTGCCAAGGGTAATATTTGTCCTCAAGAGTTAGCACTACCCTTAGCAAAGACAAAGTCGTATAAATAATCGCGATCCAGAGGAATGTTTCCAGAATTTGGAGGAAAACTACTAACTCTTTCCAGCCCAGAATTTGCTCAAAAATCAATAGAAGAATTAAAGGAGGCAAGACAAAGTATTGGAGGTTACGCACAAAGGTTCCGAAGGGATGCCCTCTTCGCTTTAAAGAGTCCCCGATTTGTCCCAATACAATAGTTAGTATGGGGAATCCGAAGATCAAAACAGCCCCCCAAATCAATAGGGATTGGTTCATCTTGCCCCCAGTTGCTTTATGTAACTTTTGATTAACTGAATTGTTTTAAGATTGAACTACCGCCAAGATTACCATTATCGGTTACATTTGTGGCTAATCGATCTATTTGCTTTTGAACTCTGGCGATCGCTTTCCGCCGCTCCTCAAGGGACTCATCTATTTGTTTGGCAAACTTGGGATTTTCTAGGAGTAAATTGGCTGCTGCATTAGCCCCAATATTAATCAGTTGCAAATCCCCAAGGGCAGTAACAGATACGACACTAGGTCTACCTGACATAAATACTGACTCTCCAAAAAAGTCACCATTGCCAATCCGAGTTACTTCTTGTTCACTATCGGTGGTGTCTTTGAGGGTGAGTTTAGCATTGCCGTTTTGAATAATGTAAAATCCTTTAACAAATTCTCCTTCTTGAATAATCTGTTCTCCCATACCATAGTATTCCACTGTTGTATTTTGAACCAGTTTAGTAAGTACTGGGGAACTCACTGAGGTAAAATAGGGGAGGGACAACAAATATTCTACGAGTTGCTGCTGATTTTCTGGCGTACTCTTTTGTCCATCTAATTCAGTGACATCTGCAATGTACTGATATTCAATCGGGTAAGGTATAGTGAGTCCCTGTCGCTTAGCTGCATAATAAAGGCGGGTTTTAAACTCTTCGGCAGCCTTAAACTTAGGGAAAAAATCTTTACCGCAAATCCACACTGAGTAGGAAATCGAAAAATCATTGAAGGACTTGGTTAAAATAGAGACAGGCCCCACCGTACCTGTAATTTGCTGGTAAACATCTTGCAAAACTTGCTTAACCCTGTTGGGTGGATCATTCCGAGAAAAGCTGACACTGAAAGACACCCATGATTGAGTTGTCGGCTGGCTGTGGTTGAGAATATTTTGCTTACCCAAACTACCATTGGGAATAACCAAGAGGTCTTCTTCAAAGGTCAGCAGGCGCACAGCACGCCAGTTCATATCTACTACTTGACCTGTGATATCCCCAACTTTAATCCAGTCTCCTTTTTTGAAAGGACTATCAGCGAGTAACAAAAACCCAGAGACAAGGTTACTCAGGGTATCCTGTAGTGCTAAAGCAATCACCAGTGAACCGACTCCCAACGCTTGAGCTGCTTTACTCAAATCGATATTCCAAATATTGGCGATTATATAGGCGACAATGCCTAAAACCAGAGAAGCTCGAATCACTTGAAATAACAGATTGGGTACTGAAATCTGCCAAAAGTATTCTTTTTTGCCGGGAGTCAGTAAAGCTTTGATTAGGGAAAGGGAGGCGTAAATAATCGCAATCCCCAATAAGGTTTCCAGGACTTGTAAACCAATTACCCCCTCTTGGATACCCAAGATTTTCCGCACAATGGCTAAAATACTCAGGGGTGGCAAGACTAATTTTTGAAGTTGCTGGATAAATGGTGCAAGAGGATGTTTTCGTCGCTGCAAAGATTCCCCAGCTTGCCCTAGAATAATGGTTAATATGGGAAATCCAAAAATTAAAATGCATCCCCAAACCAAAAGTGATTGATTCATTTTAGGTGGTAGGTGGTAGGTTTTAGAGGGCAGTAGGCAATACTGCTCGGTTAAGGAAAGGAGGACAAGGAGGACAAGGAGGACAAGGAGGACAAGGAGGATAAGGGAGATAATAATTTTAGAGAATGCAATCGTGAGGCTACACGGCTTTCCATACTGCTCGGTTTTCCGCAAAGGAGACAAACCAAGACTACTCACTCGCTCCCTCACTCTTTCTTCCCACACTTCCCAATACAGCAAAAGGTAATCGCTTACGTTTTCTTTTCCCCATCTTCCTTGTCTTCCTTGTCTTCCCTTAACCGAGCAGTATTGGGGCAGTAGGGGCAAAGCATTTGGGCGACAATTTAAGTACATATACCCAAGTGTATCTATCCAAATGCTTCGCCCAACCCACCCAGACTCATTGTGTTTCTTAAAAATTACACTAGTTAAATAGCGTTAAGAAGATGTGACTTCTGCTTGAACTCCACTGCTGTTAGCAGTATCCTTTGTTACTGAAGCTTTGCGATCACTGCTGTAGCCACCCAATAAACTAGGAGTTGGATTACTTAAGAGCCAGGTTGCCAAAGTTTGATTGATTTCTGGTAATTCTATATCTGGACCAGGCTCGAAATTATATAAACCTTCTAGGCGCTCGTAAACCTCTGAAGTTACCAAAATCGTACCTGGTACTGCATTCAATTGTAGAAAGTCGGCAATACTTACTGTCTCACCCCAAACATCATAGGAAAAATTATCGGTTCCCAACACCGCAGCAGTAACTGAACCGTCATCAATCCCCATACTGATACGTAACTGAGTTTTATGCTCATTATTGAATCGCTGGGTAATGGCAAACATATCTACAGAGAAAGCCATCACTCGCTTAGTACTATCCAAACGCTGTTTAGCTACTCCACAGGCAGCAATATACAGATCTCCGTTTGTTTTAATTTTACCAACTTCGTGAGCGATCGCTGAGCGGTCAAAGGCACTAATCAATTCACTGAGTAAGGTAGCAACTTCCTTGACGTCTTTTTCCTTGATTTTATCCAAGCCTTCGAGACGAGCAAACATAACTGTCGCCAATTTGACATTATCGGCAATATGAGCCTCCCCTTGTTTGAGTCGTTCTACTACAGTATCCGGCAAGATATTCAGCAACAGAGCGTCATTCTCACGATTTTTTTGTTCCAAGGATTCCGAGAGTTGACGCATTCTCTCCACTGTTTGGTTGAATTTTTCCGTTGCTTCCCCAAACTCATCCTTAGATTCTGCTTGGAGCTCTACATCAAGTTCTCCTTCTCCTACCCGACGCAATCCTTCAATCAGTTTACTAAAAGGTTTGAGGAAGCTGGAGGCTACTAAAGAAGCGATCCAAGTTATGGTAACCACAACAATAGTCGTCAGGATAAAGATGTATACTTGTAGAGCTGCCACTGGTTTATAGGCTTCTGCCACATCTATTTCTGAGAGCAATACCCAATCAAGTCCCTTGATTTTCAAAGGTGCATAGGAACTTAATACCGGTGTATCCCGATAGTCGTTAATAATCCCAGTACCTTCCTTGGTTTTAAGAGCTGCTTGAGAAGCTTCGGTATCTACTACCTGCAACAGAATCGAAGTATTAAACTCTTTGATCGAACGGATATTCTCTTCTGGTGTTTTGGTACTAGCTAACACCTTGAGGTACTCTTGGGGATCTTCAATCAGGAAACGAGAATTGGAGCGCATCAACAAATCTCTGCCTACGAGGTAAGTTTCTCCACTGTCCCCTAACCCCACTTGCTCCCATTCCCGGTTAGCTGTCATAATTGAGTCCAACTCATCCACCGGGAGTTGCACTGCTAAAATCCCCACAATATCGGAACCTTCATAAATAGGAGCTCCCAGGAAGGCTGCTGGCGCACCATAGGAGGGGCGATAAAATTCAAAATCGATGATTTGAACAGTGCGACGCTCTGGGTTTTTTCTCACCAATTCTGTAATAGCCGCTAGGTTACTATGCTGATAGGGTCCAACATTGAGGCTAGTACCATAGTCAGTTTCCTTGAAAACCGAGTAAACAATTTCTCCTGAGTCAAAATCGATGAGAAACAAGTCATAGTAGCCAAATTTTTCGATTATATGCCGAAAAATCTCCTGATACTTGCCATGAAACTTACTGTAACCACTACCATCTTTCGCATCGATTAATTTATCCTTTTCTCCTACTGGATTAGGATTTTTGGCGATGTAGTGATACTGGAGATACTTAGCCGCTTTGCTTGCCGGAATGTAGGTTCCTGGGTTGAGTTCTCCTGATACAGATTTGGAGAGTCTAGGAAAAAATTCTTCAGTATAGTACCCCTTGAGCGCCTTGTTCCATTCCTCAGGGCTACCCTGGTTGTTGGTTGGTTCCGGGGGAGCATCCTGGTTATCAGCTTGCTCCTCCTGTTGAAAAGCATCCGGACTGTTGAGTCGATCGAATTCTCGGTTAAACTCAACCATGGCTTCAATCACCATGCGGTCTTCGCTCAGAGTTTCTACATGGTTTCTCAAATTCTCGAAGAATGATTCTACCTGATTTGCCCTAGCATAGCGAATACTAGTTAACTGATTGCGGATGGTATTGCGGAGATTAGTTCTCGCTCTCTCCCAACTGAGGAAACTTACAACTACGATTGAACCCAGACTTACTCCCACGAGTATCAGCATTAGCTTGGATTTAACATTAAAGCGTTTGCTTAGATTCTTGAGCATAGTTATTGGTTATTTGTGGTTTGTTACTGGTGAAGTAATACAAAATTTTTAGCCCTAGTGCAGCAGTGCAAAAATAACCCAAAGCGTGAAAAAAGCTTTCTTTCCTTGGAGGGGTTATACCAAATCCGGTTGAGAGAGTGCGTCAACAAATTTCCCGTTATGGTCTATATAGAAATCTCTGCCTCGGATTGTACACGCTTTTGCTGAACCGGATTTGGTATTAGGGGTGGGTTGCTGCCCATTGGTGTCAACTTAAGCCACAACCATTGCCAATTGATGCTTTCGAGACGTTCTAC
>JAAHHL010000404.1 GCA_010672185.1 Caldora sp. SIO3E6
GGCAGGAGGCAGAAGACAGAAGGCAGGAGGCAGGAGGCAGGAGGCAGGAGGCAGGAGGCAGAAGGCAGGAGGCAGAAGGCAGTCCTGATGAAAAATTTTTCACCACCATGAATGAAAATCAATCTCTCCGCGTCCCCGCGTCCCCGCGTCCCCGCGTCTCTTTTCAAGGTATGGAAAAATGGTCATCAGAGCAAATATTTAAGATAGTTGATCATTTGAATCTTGGATGGAAACTGCTTAACTCTCAGCAGGAGAGGGAGGAATTAGCTCAACTAAATTGGTTGGCAGGGAAAAAAGCCAAAATAGCTAATGCCTATCCAGCGGCGATCAAATATTTACAGACAGGACAAAAACTGTTAGGAACTTATAGTTGGCAGACAAACTATGAGCTAACTCTGAATCTTGTGGTAGAGGAAGTGGAAGCTCAATACTTAACTACCAACTTTGAGCAAGTAGCAAAACTCTCAGAGATTGCCTTGCAACGAACTACAACTTTACTAGATAAAGTAAAAATTTACGAAATCCAGCTGCAAGCTTATACAGCTCAAAATCAACCTTTGAAAGCAGTAAAGCTGGTTTTGGATAGTTTGCAGTTAATGGGTATTTCCTTACCTCAACAGCCAGATAGAGAGCAGATTCAACTAGAGTTAGACGCAACACAGGCTAATTTAGCAGGGAAAGAGATTGAAGATTTAATCAATCTGCCGGAAATGACTAATGCTGAGCATCTAGCAGCTATGGCGATGATGAACCGAGTTTTTTCTGCTCTGGTAATTGCAGTACCTCAACTGATGCCCCTGGTTATTTGTAAAATGGTAAATTTTTCCCTGGAACATGGGAATAGTGCTCTCTCTGCTCCTGCTTATGCTACCTATGGACTGATTCTCTGTGGAGTTGTTGGAGATATTGATGGCGGTTATCAATTTGGGCAATTAGCTTTTCAATTATCGGAGCGTTTTGATAATACAGCTCTTAGAGCTAAAACTCTGACAAGATTGATGGCAGGAGTTCAGCATTGGCACAAACCCATCAAAGCCAATCTCAATCTTGCTGTAGAAGCTTATCAATTGGCGCTGGAAGCAGGAGAGTTTGAGGATGCAGCGATGGCAGCTCAAATGTATGGGGCTTATGCTTTTTTTAGCTCTCAAGAGCTTACTCCACTCGAACGAGAAATTGCCACCTACTCTCAAGCCATCCATCAGCTGCAACAGGAAACAGTCTGGCAGTGGAATGAACTGCTGCGGCAAGTAGTTCTCAATTTGATGGGATCTACAGAAAACCCTTGTCTGTTAACTGGTGAGGCGTATAGTGAAAACAAGGCAGAAGGCAGTCCCGATGAAAAAATTTTCACCACCATGCATGAAAATCCTTCTCGACCCGTCTCCGCGTCCCCGCGTCCCCGCGTCCCCGCGTCCCCGCGTCTCTTTCAAGTCAGAGGGCAGAAGGCAGAAGGGAAAGAAGAAAGTGGCAAGGTAGAAGGGAATGATATAAAACTACCGCTCCAAGAACAGACTAATGACCAGATTACTCTATTTACCTTACATCTATACAAATTGATACTGTGCTATTTGTTTGCCGAAACTAGGGAAGCAGGGCAAAGCGCTAGTCAAGCAGCAAAGTATTTAGATGCGGTAATCGGTACGGTATATATTCCTCAATTCTATTTCTATGACTCTTTGGTCAGAATAACCGAATTTGCTACTTTACCACCAATTGAACAGGAACATTTTCTTGCCAAAGTAGTCTCTAATCAAGAGAAGTTGGCAATATGGGCAGCTAAGGCTCCCAGGAATTATCAACATAAGTTGGAGCTTGTGGAAGCAGAATACCACCGACTTAGGGGAGAAAACACAGCAGCAATGGAATTATACGATCGCGCCATTGCTACAGCTCAAGAACATGGTTATCTTCAAGAAGAGGCTCTGGCTAACGAACTTGCGGCTAAATTCTACCTTGACTGGGGCAAACCAAAGATTGCGAAAACCTATTTCAGTGATGCTCGCTACTGCTATACTCACTGGGGAGCCACAGCCAAGGTCAAAGATTTAGAAGCAAGATATCCCCAGTTATTAACCTTAGCAGTAGCAAGTTCTCCGAAAGAAACTCGTAAAACTACTATCAGCACTTCCGCCAGTACCCAGTTAGGGGAATCTTTAGATTTAGCCACACTAATGAAAGCTTCCCAAGCCATTGGTAGTGAAATTGTCTTGGATAAGTTGCTAGCTTCCTTGATGCAAACTCTGCTCCAAAATGCTGGAGCACAAGTCGGCTTCCTGATCTTACCAGCCCAGGTTCAATCAGGAAACGAGGAGGGTCAATTATTGATTGAAGCTTCGGGAACAATTGATTCTGAACAAATTACTGTCTTGCAGTCAATTCCCCTAGATAACCAAGTACCGGTATCAATGATCAACTATGTGGCTCGCACCAAGAAAACGGTAGTCTTGGATGATGCAACTAGTGAGGGGAATTTTACCAATGACCCTTACATCCAACAACATCAAACCAAATCTATCTTGTGTGCGCCGCTGTTGAACCAAGGGTCTCTCAGTGGTATTGTCTACTTGGAGAATAACTTGACTAGCGGAGCTTTTACCCCCAAGCGGTTGCTAGTCATACAACTGTTATCTGGGCAAGCTGCGATCGCAATTACTAATGCTACACTCTACACTAAAGTGCAAGAGAGCGAGAAGAGACTGACTCAATTTTTAGAAGCAATGCCAGTGGGAGTAGGGGTAATTGATGCTACTGGTAAGCCTTACTATACCAACCAGAAAGCGATTGAATTACTCGGTCAAGGAGTGAAAGTTAATCCTTCGGCTCAGTATCAGGAAAGTACCGAAGTCTATCAAAGCTACATCACAGGAACTAATCAGACTTATCCTATAGAAAAGTTGCCCATCATGCGAGCCTTGAAAGGGGAAACTACTAGTACTGATGATCTAGAAATTCACCAAGGCGAACGAATTATTCCCTTAGAAAGTTGGGGGACACCTATTTATGATGAACGAGGTAACATTGTTTACGCCATTGTCGCCTTTACTGATATCACCAAGCGCAAACGCGCTGAGAAATTGTTAGCTGATTACAGCCGTACCCTAGAACAAGAAGTTACTCAACGCACCCAGGAGCTACAGCAGGAAATAAACGAACGGCTACTCGTAGAAGAAGCTCTAAGTTTATCAGAAGAAAAATTCTCTAAAGCCTTTCGTTCCAGTCCTAACGCTATCACGATCACCGCAGTAACTGATGGGCGGCATATTGAGGTGAACGAGAGCTTCTGTCAATTTACCGGTTACACTAGTGAAGAAATCATGGGTCATACTGCAGTGGAGCTGAATCTTTGGGTAAATCAACAAGACCGTCAGTCCCTCTTCCAAATGCTGTCAACCACTGGTGTAGTTCGCAACTATGAATTCAGTTTTCGTACCAAATCAGGGGCAGTTAAGACGGCGCTCCTATCCGCAGAAATAATTAATATTTCAGGACAAGAATGCCTAGTTGCTATCTCCAATGATATTACCGAACGCAAACAAGCAGAAGAAGCCCTTATTCAAGCCGAAAAAATGGCTGCCCTTGGACAGTTGATTGCTGGGGTGGCTCACGAAATCAATACTCCTTTAGGAGCAATCGGAGCTTCCATTAGTAATATCTCTAATGCTCTGGACAATTCTCTGCAACAACTACCCCAACTGTTCCAGCAAATCTCTGCTCAACGCCAAGCCGACTTCTTTGCCTTATTAGCAGCTAGCCAACAACGCTCCGAAGAGCTCTCTTTTAGAGAGGAAAGGAAATTTAAGCGTACACTCAAAAAAGAATTAGAAGCTCTAAGGATTGAGGATGCTGACATTTCGGCGACTAATTTAGTTAAACTAGGTATCACCAGCGATAATATTACTCCTTTTATCCCTCTACTACAAGACCCTAACCACCACTTAATTATTAAAGCAGCCTACAATTTAGCTTTGCAACAAAATAACAGTAAAAATATTCAATTAGCAGTAGAGAGAGCCTCAAAAATTGTCTTCGCTCTCAAAAGTTATGCCCATCAGGATAAATCCGGTACAATGATCACCGCTCAAATAACTGATGGTATTGATTTAGTGCTTACTCTATATCAAGGTCAGTTTAAACAGGGTATTGAAGTGGTCAAAAACTATCAACAGGTTCCAGAGAGTTTGTGCTATCCTGAAGAACTAAATCAAGTCTGGACAAATTTAGTTCATAATGCTACCCAAGCGATGAATAATCAGGGCAAGTTAGAGATAGCTGTTGCTGAGCAAGGGAATCAGATAGTAGTACAAGTTACTGATTCTGGTTGTGGTATCCCCCCCGAAATCCAAGACAAAATCTTTGCACCCTTCTTTACCACCAAACCAGTAGGAGAAGGTAGTGGTTTGGGGTTGGATATAGTCCGCAAGATTGTTGACAAGCACCAAGGTAAAGTGGAAGTAGAGAGCGAACCAGGAAAGACGACATTCACGGTGTACTTACCAATTCTCAAGGAACTTCCCCTCTGATGTATGGAGAGTATGGAGAGTGTGGGGAGCTGAGGGAGCTGAGGGAGTGTGGGGAGCTGAGGGAGCTGAGGGAGATATTCCCAATTCTCAATTCCCAATTCCCAATTCTCAATTCCCAATTCCCAATTCCCAATTCCCAATTCTCAAACAACAAATAACAAATGACAAATAACAAATAACAAACAACAAATGACAAATGACAATTCTCAATCGCCATCCTCTAACTACCACACCAGATACTCTTGTCGCAGAAGCGATCGCTTTGATGAGCCAGAGTAACACAAATTATATTGTCATGCTAGCTCATAGAGAGCACCGTAGTCCCCCAGTGGGTTTGCTGACAGCAAGAGATGTGATGTGCCTTACTGCCTCGGGAACTGATTTGAACAATTTATCCCTGGCAGGGGTGATGACTAAACCACTACATACCATCACCCAAACCCAAGCGCAGGATGGCTTCACCGTGGTAAAAATACTACGCCAGCATCAGATTCACCATCTCCCTGTAGTAGATGAAGAGGGAAACTTAGTTGGTCTCATCACCCCTAACAGTATCCAGAAATTCCTCAAACCAATGGATTTATTCAGGCTTAAACAAGTCTCGGAGGTAATGTGTACTAGGGTAGTTCAGGCTAATAGGAAGACTTCCATCCGGTCATTGGCACAACTGATGACCAAGGAACAAGTCAGTTGTGTAGTAATTGTAGAAAACAACAGCTTGGTAAGGGGGGAGGTGAACCCCAACTCTGATCCGCAAACCATCTTGCCTGTAGGCATCGTTACTGAAAAGGATATCATCCAGTTTCACAACTTGGGATGGTCGCCAGACAAAGCCTCCGCAGCAGACATAATGAGTACGGAAGTATTATCAGTTAAGCCTACCGATGATCTGAGTCATGCCTATCAGATGATGCAGCAGCAGCCAGAAAACTGCTTAATTGTAACCAATGAGCAAGAAGAATTAGTCGGTATTATTACCCAGACTGGTTCACTTAAGACGATGAACCTGCAGGAAACTGAGCAAACTGTTGCAACCTGGCAACATCTAGTTAGTACACAAACGGCTGAACTCAGACAGCTTAACGAGCAACTACAGCAGGAAATCGGTGAGCGTCAAATCCTGGAGACTCATTTGAGGACTTCCCAGGAAAAAATGCGTGCTCTCTTTGAAGCGATGACGGAGTTGGTACTAATCGTTAGTATGCAAGGTAACCAGCTTGAGAATATAGAAATTGCACCGATGAATCCTCATAGTGTGGAGCAACCGGATGCGGAAATCATCAGCCAAACAGTGGCATCATTGTTGCAAGAGCCCACTGCTCAGCTTTGGTTGAATCAAGTTCAGCAAGCTTTAACTACCCAGCAGATACTTAGTTTTGATTACAGCCTTTGTGTTGCTGAAGAGCAGCTTTGGTTTAGTGCCAGGATTTCCCCAATTTCAGACACCAGTGTACTATGGGTTGCTAGAGATATTAGCGATGCCTATCGGCAAGCTGTGCAACGTAAACGTGCAGAGGAAACCTTACGACAAAAAAACGAAGAACTAGCAAGCACTCTCCAAGAACTCCAAAATACTCAACAAGAACTCATCCAGTCGGAAAAAATGGCTTCTTTGGGACAACTGATTGCTGGAGTAGCTCACGAAATCAATACCCCAATGGGAGCAATCCGGGCTTCCATTGCCAATATTTCCTCTGCTCTTGAGAGTTCCTTAAAACAATTACCACAGATTTTCCAGCAACTCTCTACTGAACGACAAGCGGATTTTCTTGCCTTATTAGCAGTGCAAGAAAGCAGGAGGCCGGAGGCAGGAGGCCGGAGGGAAGAACTTTCCTTTCGAGAAGAACGGAAATACAAACGTGCTCTCAAGAAACAATTGGAAGCCCAGGGCATTGATGAAGCTGATATCCTTGCTGCTGATTTGGTTCAACTAGGTATCACCCAAGATATTACTTCCTTTATCCCCCTGCTACAAGACCCCAGCTGTCACTTAGTCTTAGACACAGCGAACAACCTAGTAACCCAACAAAACAACAGTCATAATATTCAATTAGCA
>JAAHHL010000405.1 GCA_010672185.1 Caldora sp. SIO3E6
ATTGAAATAGATGTTAAGCGATCGCTTATAGATAATCGTCAATATCGTAGGGGCGGGTTTAGGAATAACCTAACCAATTAGACCGGAATATTGGAATCAAAACCCGCCCTCCGCATCTCCCCCATTATCTGCTATCATATTTGTACAATGGGAAAGGTGTGCGCATATATATAAAAGGTAATTGAAATAGATGTTAAGCGATCGCTTATAGATAATCGTCAATATCGTAGGGGCGGGTTTAGGAATAACCTAACCAATTAGACCGGAATATTGGAATCAAAACCCGCCCTCCGCATCTCCCCCATTAAATAAATAATTACAAGAAGGTTAAAACCTTGCTTGATTGAACATCAGGAAATCTCAAGAGCACTTTTTTCTCCTTACAAGGAGGCTTTAAGCCTAATTGATTAACTATTCATTATCCATTGTTTCCCTAGGCGATCGCTTGTTGACGAGCTGGGGATTTTTTGCGCTAACCTGGGGATAGGGTTGCAATATGTTCAATTTAATTGACATTAGACGTATTAATTTAGCACTTGCTTATAGTAATCGGATATGGGGAGAAAAAGCGGATAATTCAGAATCTGCCATTGCTTCTTACCAAAATGCTCTACAAATTTACACCAGTGAAGCTTTCCCCCAAAACCATACTGAAACCTTATCTAACCTGGGACTTGCCTACCAAGATACCCAACAATGGCAAGATGCCTACGATACCTTTTTCGCTGCTATCCAAACCACCGAATCCCTGCGGGAAGAGATTTTGTCGGGAGACGAGAGTAAACAGAAATTGGCAGAAGAGTGGAACCGACTTTATCGGCGCATGGTGGAAACCTGCCTGCAACTGAACCAACCAACTGAAGCCCTAGAATATGCCGAACGTAGCAAAACCCGCAACCTTGTCGAAGCAATCCTCCTAGGGGACTCCCGCTCCATTTTTCCTCTGGAAGTTGCAGAAGAACTTGCCCTACTTAGGGACGAAATCGCCAGCGCTCAATACCAAATCCAACAGGGTCAAGTCGAAAATTATCAGGAATTGGCACAGCTTCTGCAAGACTTACGCCAGCAGCGTAACCAATTGCAGGATACTTATCTTCCCATCGGTTCCAGTTTCCAATTCGACTCGTTTCGGCAAACCCTAGATCAGGAAACTGCTGTAATTGAGTGGTATATCAGTAATGACCAATTCCTTGCCTTCATTATCACCAAGGATACTCCCCTTTCCGTCTGGCAATCGACATTGGCAAACTATCAAGCCTTACGGGATTTTACTTTTTCAACTTACCTGCAAAAGTATTATAGCGATCGCGCAACCTGGCGCAACCAACTCGCCGAGGCACTGCAAAACCTCTCCCAAATCCTCCACCTCAAGGAAATCCTCCAACGCCTTCCCTCTTCCTGCAACCGATTAATCCTTATCCCCCACCGCTTCCTCCATCTATTGCCATTACACAGTTTACCCATTGCCAGGAATTCCACCCCAAATACTGATACCTCACCAACCTATCTCCTCGATTGCTTCTCCCGTGGTATAAGTTATGCTCCTAGTTGTCAACTTCTACAACAATTACAAACCAGGCAACGCCCGGAATTCAATACTCTCTTCGCTATCCAAACTCCTACCGATGACTTGTACGAAAAGGATTTAGGTGCAGTCAGTGCGATTGAGAAACAGTTTACTCACTCCCACATTCTGAGAAATAAGGAAGCTACTAAATCTGTACTGTTTGAGGAGATGCGGGAATTTGAGACGCGGGGACGCGGGGACGCGGAGAGTTGAGACACACGGAAGGGAGATCCCTAGTACAAATTTGTCTACCCAACAGCCAAGGAGGAAGTATACCATAAAATTGGCAATTTGCAGAGTGACGAGGAGATTGCAAATAAGATTGGAGAGTGGTTAAAATCCCAAAACGACAGCCAAATCTTACAAGCTTATAAGGATAAACTCAAGCAACTAACCAAAACCAGTCCTCCAAATTCCCAGAAATCGACAACATTAGCACCCGGAAATGTCCAAGAATCAACACCATCAGGTGAACCCAATCCAACCTGTCGAGAATTAATTGTAAATATCATTGTTAATAATAGACCCCTGCTTAAAGATTCCTCTACTCAACCCAAGCCTAATTCGTAAGAGTTTTTAGCTATCAGCTATCAGCTGTCAGCTTTCAGCTTTGTTTTCTAATTCATAAGGATGTTCATGTAGGAGTGTAGGGGTGAAGCATTGGCGCTAGCATCTTACCCCTGTGACGAAATCTAAAATACGCCAATGCTTCACCCTTCCGAGATTATCCCATACATTCCAACATATCGATAATATAAATACCAACATTGTGGTGTGTTACGCTACGCTAACACACCCTACGATTACTCTGTAACGAAATCCAAAATACGCCAATGCTTCACCCTTCCGAGATTACCCCATACATTCCAACATATTGATAATATAAATACCAACATTGTGGTGTGTTACGCTACGCTAACACACCCTACGATTACTTCCGAGATTACCCCATACATTCCAACATATCGATAATATAAATACCAGTATTGTGGTGCGTTACGCTACGCTAACACACCCTACGATTACTCCAACATTAGGTGTTCGGTAAATTGTAGATTATCCATTCCCAATTCCCAATTCCCAATTCCCAATTCCCCGTGAAAAACTTCACCATCAGCTTGTATACCTTTCACATCTGCCAAAGCTTCGCCAATGCCCTAGACGAAGTAGATGAGAATGCATCACTACTATGGGAAAATCTTGCTGAGTTGGGAAAAACTACCCTCCCCTTCCCCAAACTCAAAGACCTGAAATCGCAACTAGTTTGTTACAATAACGATCGCTACGACCCAGCCCAAGAAGCGAGAAAATCATCCTTTAAGCTAACTTATACCAATAGCCTAGACTTAGGCAGTATCCCCACCACAGAAGGCTTCTCCATTCACGGCAACCTGCAAGCCTTTCGCCTCCACGATACCTACAGTGGGGATCTAACCTTATTTACCGACCCTACTCAAGAAATTGGCATCCCTCAGTTGCAACTCTTCGGGGCACAATCCCTAATACCGACTAAAATTCAAGCCAGTTTAGGACAAACTCTCTGGTTGTATGGGGAAGTGGATGCTACTGCCGATGAATGCCTGGAAGTTGCCAACAAATGTGCCAATGCCTTAGTCGCAGGAACCGACTTATACCCGATTTTTCAATACCAAGACTATCTCTTTGGCAGCTTATTATTGGAATTTCAGGTAATAAATCCCAGCCATCCCGAAGATTTCTACGTAAAATCATGCAATTTGTCAAACAAAATTAATTCTCCATTCGACCTTCCCCTATAAGTGAAACTTAACCAAATTTGCCATAGGCTCTTGGATAACTAGACCTACTTTAATCTGATACTTAGCTGCTGCTTCTTCTAATAATTCTCGATTTAAATAGCCGATAGCGCCTATAACATTAATCGGAGAGGTCTTGGATTCGGCAAATCTTAAAATATGTTGCTGTAGAAAATCATCAAAGCCAGATAGAATCAAATTACGGAAGTAAGGGATATCCTTATGCTGGATAATATAAGCAGCAAAGGAAGCCAGGAACCGATTAGGCATCGGATTTTTGTAAACGCTATTATGAATATCCGCATCGGTTAACTGAAAATCCTGAGCAAACATTAATCTTACTTCTTCCGGGACTTCATCGTGGAGATAGTCCTTAATAAACCTTTTGCCCATATAGGAGCCACTGCCTTCATCTCCGAGAATAAATCCTAAGGCTCTAACACGCTTCAGGATATTCTGCCCATCGTAATAACAAGTATTGGCTCCTGTACCTAAAATGGAAGCTAGTCCCGGTTTTTTACCACAAAGTGCCCTAGCAGCTGCCAGTAAATCATGTTTTACTTCTACCCGCACATCTGGAAATACTTTCTTGAATGCTTCTTGAATGATGCTTACAGGTGTTTCACTGGAACAGCCAGCACCATAAAAATGAATTGAGGCTAAATTTTGAATATCAACAGCGGGTAAAATTTCATCTGCTAAAACAGTAGTTAGGGATTCCTGGGTGTGGAAGTAAGGATTTAAACCAATGGTACGGATAGTTTTTTGTATCTCACCATCTTTAACCAGAACCCAGCTGGTTTTAGTAGAGCCGCTATCAGCGATTAATTTCATGTTCTTAAGTAAAGTTTTCGGAGACAGGGTGTACCCCACACCCTACACCCTACACCCCTCACCCTTCCTTAGGAATAGCATATACCCAATCTTTGTATTCAGGTTCTCGATTTTCGGTAATTGCCACTAGTTTTTCTTGAAGCTGATTGGTTATGGGTCGAGTTTTGGGTAATTCGTAGCTTTCGAGCTTCTTAACTGGGCTAATTTTGGCTGCTGTTCCACTGAGAAAAACTTCATCAGCAATTAACAGTTCGGTGCGATCAACTGGTCTTTCAATCGTCTCAATGCCCAAGTCTTTAGCAATAGTAATAATACTATCTCTGGTAATTCCTTCCAAGATATCTTGGTTAAATCCAGGGGTGATTAGTTTACCACCTCTGACGATAAACACATTCATCCCCGAAGCTTCACTAATTTTCCCCTGGGTATTTAAGAGTATCGCTTCATCAAAACCAGATTCTACCGCTTCAGTTTTAGCTAAGGAAGAAGTAATATAAGCTCCACTAATTTTCCCCCTCAGAGGTAAACTACGGTCTTCTTGTCGATACCAGGAGCTAATGCGACAACTAACTCCTTCCGGGGAGAGGTAATCCCCTAGCTCTAAACCATAAACAAAAAAATCTTTCTCAATCTTATGCAATCTGGGAGAAATTCCTAACCCAGAATTATAAACAAAAGGTCGAATATAACAAGACTTATCTATTTGATTTTTTTGAACAAAGTCAACAATAATTTTTTCTATTTTATCTGCTGGTAAGTCATACTGTAGTAGTTTGGCACTGCTACTTAATCTTTGGCAATGACGGTCTAATCTGAAGAGGAGTATTTGCTCAGGCTTTTGGGGGTCAGGAATCGCTCTTAATCCTCCAAAAGCTCCAGTGCCATAATGCAAGGCATGGGTCGCAATGGAAATTTTCGCTTCATTAAAAGGTAAAAATTGATTTTGGAAGTAGGCAAATGGTAAAAAGTTATGCATTTTGAGAGTAAACCCTGAAGGCTAGTAATATAATAGCCTTCAATGATATAAGTTGGACAGTGACCACGACGTGGTGCGTTACCCTGCGCTCTAAGCGCAGCATCCCCGTTGGGTATACACACCCTACGATAGATAGATTTTTTCGGAGGAAATCACCTGAGAAGGCAGTCCCAAGGAAAAAACTTTCAACCTTGATCCTATCCCAAAGGAGTTCCTAGCCAGCCAGCAAAGTTTTGCTTCTGAGCTTCAGTGGGATTCTCTACTGATACAATCTGGTAGCGGCTGGGTTGCGGTGCCCCCAGAGTGACGGGTAAGGTAAGCAGTTCGTCTTGGTGAAACACAGTTAGCTCAATAGTATCAGCAACTTCGTAATCTTTGAGGCGATCGCTCAGTTGTTCCGGGGTCACTCGTAAGCCGTCAATTGCTAGCAATTCATCACCGGCATTAACTCCTGCCACTGCTGCCGGGGACATGGCTTCAACAAACTCCACTAGTCCCTTACCCTGCTTGAGCTTGGCTTTGATGCCCAAGAAAGGTACTGGTTCCTCTTGAGCCGCAACTACCTGTAAACCAAAAGGTTCAAGGTATTGATTAAAAGGCAGTTCCGTAGTACCATTGGTATAGTTGTGGAAAAAACCGCTTAAATCTAAACCTGCTACTGATTCAATCACTCCTTGCAACTGTTGGGGAGTATAGCCAATCTCTTGCTGGCCAAACTGCTCCCACATGCGACGCATAACATCATCAAGCGATCGCTTATTTCCATGACGGGTACGGATCAGTAAGTCTAGGAGCAAGCAAACCATCTCCCCTTTCAAGTAGTAGGAAATCTCACAATTGTCGCTATTCGCATCCCGGCGATAGAGTTTAATCCAGGCATCCCAACTCGACTCACTCGCTGGCTGTACTTTACGCCCCGGGGTTTTTTGCAGTCGGGTAATTTCTTTGCCCAAGCCCTCTAAGAAAGTTTTGGTGTCATAGATACCGGCTCTTTGGGGAATTACTAAATCATAGTAACTGGTTGCCCCTTCACAAAACCACAGACAACTAGTGTAATTTTCCTGCTCATAATTGAACACCTCTAGAGCTTTCGGTCTAATCCGCTTAACGTTCCACAAGTGAAAAAATTCGTGAGCCACTAGTTGCATAAACCTACAATATTGCTCCTTGGCTCGAAAACCGAAGCGGGGGAAATTTAACGAACAGCTATACTTATGTTCTAGTCCCCCAAAACCGTGAGCTGAAAGATGCAGCAGAAATAGATAATGGTCATAGGGTAAACCTCCATACAGCTGAGCTTCCACTTCAATGATTTTCTTCGTGTCGGCAATAATTTTTTCTGGGCTAGCATTACCTCTTCCCCAGATTGCCAGTTGATGAGATTTTCCCAGTACCTCAAAGTCATATAACTGTTG
>JAAHHL010000406.1 GCA_010672185.1 Caldora sp. SIO3E6
CTGCAAAGCTTTCGTAAAACGCATTGAAGACTACAGCGGACTTAAACTAGCCACCGGCTCACGCTCTTGCATGACAGCTCTAGACCACTTTAAAGTTAAGAATGTTGGTGTTATTACTCCCTACCAACCGATCGCTGATGAAAATGTGAGAAAATTCTTCTCAGACATTGGGATGAATATAGTTAAGCTCAGAGGTTTGAAGTGTCCAACGGCTGTCGCGATCGCGGAAGTACCGGAAGAGGTGTTGCGTAATACCCTACTGGAAATGAATGATGATTCAATTGAGGCATTTGTTCAAGTAGGAACTAACCTCAGTATGGTTCGCCTTGCCGATGAAGCTGAGCGCTGGTTAGGGAAACCGGTGATTGCCATCAACGCAGCTACTTGGTGGTATGCCTTAAGACAAAATGGTATTAACGATAAAGTCTATGGATGTGGTCGTTTATTGCGGGAATTCTAATGGTGAACCAAAGCAATAGGGTGGAAAATATGCCTGTATTTGGTAATGCTATTACTTTTGGGAATTCCCCAGCTTTACTGGTGGTAGATCTGATTGAAGGTTTCGTTGCTCAGGATGCTCCCTTTTATACCCCTGGTATCGAAATTATCTGCCAACGGGTTCAATTACTGATAACTGCCTTTCGCCAGCATCATTTTCCCATTGCTTATACTACTGTCGAATATCAAGAAAATGGTATAGACGGTGGTATTTTTGTGGAGAAGATTCCCGCATTGCGGCAGTTGGTTAAGGGTTCACGATGGAGTCAATTTACTGAGCAAGTAGCCCCTGATTCCCAGGCAATTGTGGTTTCTAAAAGGTATGCTAGTTCCTTCTTTGGTACCCATTTAGCTGCTTCCCTTACTGCCCGAAGAGTTGACTCGTTGGTGATTGTCGGTGTTTCCACCAGTGGCTGTGTTCGTGCTAGTGCGGTAGATGCGCTGCAATATGGCTATCGAACTATTGTGGTAGAAGATTGTGTGATTGATGTTGACCAAGAGGCACATCGAGTTAATCTCCGGGACATTCAACGTAAATATGGTGAAGTTTACCATTCAGAGCAGGTGCTGGAAATTATTGAACAGCTGCAATAATGAAAAATATTGGTTTTGAATTTTCTACACTTTTAAATTAACTAAGATTGGGGTAAAGCTGAATAATGATCAAAAATGGAATTGCTCGAATCCTGATGGGGGTTCGCGATCTGAATGACTCTTTGGCATTTTACCGAGACATTATCAAAATGTCTGTGGTGTCAGATTATCCGGTGGACACTGAAACCCTTGAGCAGCTGTGGAATTTACCCCCAGGAACAACCGGTAGAGCAGTTTGCCTGAAAAATGATGAACAGACAACTTTATTAGAACTGATTGAATTTCAACCCCATTCCGACAAATTTATTCGCTCCGATGCCAACACCAGGGACTACGGTTTATTTACGATCGCTTTTCGGACTAAGGATGTTGATGCAGCTTACCATGATTTCCAGGAAAAAGGTTATAAGTTTATCTGTCCTCCCATAACCTACACCCCTAATTGGGTACCTGTAACTGTAAAAGAAGCGATTATGGTGGGTCCTAATGAAACTCCCATCGCCCTGATTGAGCGCTTATCAGAACCGAAGCCAGTTATTAAAGGAGATTTCGGCATTCTCTTGGATTCGTCTCAGTTGGTTGCCGATATGGAGGAGGTTACCAAGTTTTATGTAGATATCCTGGGATTTAACAAGATTTTTGATAAGGCATTACCTGATGGGATGCTCGATGATCTCCTCAACTTACCCGCTGGAACCCAATCAAGAATGGCATTTATCAATCAGTCGGGAAGTAATAACCCTCCCTTGGAGTTTATCCAATGTTCGGTTAAAGGGGAGTATCTGTCTGATGTCGCCAAGCCACCTAATCTAGGATTATTTGCGATCGCGTTTCAAACCGATGACCTTTCAGCGCTGATCGCCAAGTTGCAAAGTCATGATATTAAGGTTATATCTGGTCCTGTTACCTGTTCTAACAATCAGGAAAAAGTGATCTTAGTAGAAGGACCTAACCAAGTTAATCTACAATTCTTTGAGCAATAGAAATATAGCAATTCTACAACCTGTGAGATACATCTTTATCCCCCTAAATCCCCCTTGGAAAGGGGGACTTTGAGGCTTGGCAGTGTAACTCATTAGTCTGAGAAAAGCTATAGATTAATAAACAAATTGTGGAACAGGCATCCTGCCTGTTAAAGCACCAGTTGGAAGATTTGTTAGGAGATTAAAGCATTGACAAGCAACACGGCATCTGCTGAAACCAGGGGAGAAATCTGCGGCGTATACGAAATATGTATTGGTACCAATGAACCGGATTTGGCACTCAAATATTGGGAGCAATTTGGCTTTAAGAAAGGAGTGCAAGGGGAACTCTCCCCAGAGCAAGCCGAGGCACTCTATGGCGTGCGATCGCAACTTGTCGCTATCCGCTTGTATCATCAAGATTCGGATCATGGTTTGATTCGACTGATGGTTTGGGATCAGCCAACTAACGAAGGACTGGGGATGCGCAAGATGCGGGTAAGAGGCAACCGTTGGGGAGCAATGATGAGTGAGGATGTGTTAGCGATCGCTAATCATGCTGAAATTGCTCAAGCCTCTGGACAAGAAATCTATTTCTTACACCCTATGTGGGATGTGATCTATGATACAGGCAAAACCTTTCAACCCTTTATAGACCAACCAATCGGGGTTCGAGAAATGATGCTGATTCGTCCCCAATCTCGTCAATTTATCTTTCAACGCTACAACTATCAACTACCAAATTACGGCCAGATCAATTCAGATGCTCCCCTACGCGCTAGCCAATTTACCCATGTAGGAATTATTATTCAGGACGATAGCCAAGAAGTAGTACGCTTTTACGACGAAGTGCTTGGTCTATTGCGCTTTAATGATGAAGAGTGGGTAAGTACCTATGAGGGAACTAAGACTGGGAGAGACATCTTCCAAATTGGTCCAGGGGAAGAATACTCTACTATTAACTTCGATGACCCCCGTTCCTCCAAGGAAGATTTACAAAAGGTCCGTTCTGGTAGACTCAAAGTCGTTCGTTACCCTGAAGCACTTCCGGTAGAAGATGTTCAAGAGTTAGCACGCCCAGGTAGCCTTGGAGTTTCTCTCTATACTTATGTTGTTCGGGATATTGCTGACTACCATCAGCGAGTAAGCAAAAGCACTGCTCAGAATATTACCTCGGTTTGTGTTAATGAATTCGGCGAGAGTAGCTTTTCCTTTGTTGCTCCAGATGGTTATTTTTGGACTCTGGTTGAACAATGAAATAGGGTGTAGGGTGTGGGGTGTCGAGAAAAGCATGTACGTATCAATGCTAGAAAGGGTTTCATCAACCCTTATACACCCGATTCAATCGTTCTTCTGTGAGCATATTTCCTGGATAAAAGAAAAAAATTCTTTTGTTTGATTAAAATCATCACTTTTCTCTGATACCCTTATTGGGTACTTTTAGAATTACTTAAGGAAAAAGTTGATGAGTACCGAGGAAATGCTCACTGTTTCATCTTTTGCCAAAGATGAGTACGGAATTAGTGCTGCTCCAGTAGAAGCTATGCTCAACTATGGTTATAGCTTGTTAGTTATTGCTGGAGGTGATGGAGAGGTTTCTGAAAAAGAAATGGAGTGGTTAATTAACCACCAAACTAAATTTGGTGCCCCTGAAGAAGTGGTTGCCAGCTACAAATCTTTTGATTACAAAAACGCTAATCTAGGGGAACTGCTGTCTAAGATTAAGTGTGATGTTGACTCTTGGTCAGCACCACCCAACTTGATCTATCATGGTATTTACATGTCATCAGCTGATGGTGTTTATGCTGAGGCAGAAAAAGCCAATGTCAGAAAAGCAGCAGAGATACTCGAAGTTTCTGGCGAGACTCTTTTGGCTATAGAAAGTTTAGTGGATATGGAAAAAGCTGTTACCAGTATGCGTAAGGCATTGTTCCATATAGACACAATATAGGTAATTAGGGCTTGGGAGAATAAGTCATTAGCTATCAGTTTTGAGCTTTCAGCACCTCAGCTGTCAGCTTTCAGCTTGAAGATTACCCAGGGATTTTCCACCAACAATCTTTTATTACCTGGTTAAGGGCGTACATCGGTGCGCCCCTACCGAATTTCTGCTACTGGAAAGACTTCTCCCTTCAAGTACAAGTCAAAGTGCTTTTTAAAGTAGAGAATACTCGTCATATTAGGTTCATCACACTCATCGGGGGTGAATTCATAGATAGGTAATTTCTCCCTTACCAGCTTGACTAACTTGGGATTGAGCTGCTCGAAGGACTCAACCCTGGCTATAGTAGTTTCATACCTCAATTGAGCCGGATGACCATAACCTAACTTCATCCAAGGCATCCAGGGACAATCTCTTGCCCAGGTAGCTGGTGGTGCTTCGGTTACATCGGGTCTAGAATAACTAGAGGTAAAATACTCAACTCCTTTGAAAGTTGCTCCTGGGCAATAGTCTTTATATTTGTCATCTCCAGCCAAGGGATGGGGATATTCTAAGGGAATTTCATTAACCTTGGTAATATAGCCCTGGTTTTGCGGGATAACAATTTTTCTGGGGCGTACTGAACCTTGTACCATGCGGTTAGTAATATGCACCACTGGTACTGCTTGATTAGCTGATTTTGGCTGCCAGTAGTGCAAAATCTCTTTAGTATCTGGATCACAAAATAACCCAATTTCCCGGTTAAGTCGATATCCTACTTCCCCATACTCAGGATGAGGCTTGAGGAATACTTTAGTCGCATTCATGCCAATGATCGAGAACAATTTCTCTTTGGGCTTACCCGGTTCTTCTATCCACCAAATTTCCCCTTCCCAATTGTAGTAAAGTTGTGAGCCATGATGCTTTCTGTAAAAGTCTAGGGTGTTGTATTCGTAGTCAGTGGGATAATTGTTCATTTTAAATTCCCTTTGTGCTCTTTGTGTCTTGGTGGTTCCTTCTCCTTATGCCCAACCCATAACAATCAGAAAACGATCGCACCCTCCAAACCTTAACGCGATCGCTTACCCCAAACAACAAACAACAATTTACCAAGGACTACCAATCATCGTAAAAGCTGACCAAAATAGAGGATGGGAAAGATTTTGATCTCCCAACTGAGCTAATTCCGGTGGTAGGGACACAACTTGAGAAGGAGTTACCAGCTTACCGTCTTCTAGCCTAACTTCCCCTTTGAGCATCGCTAGTTGAGCACGACGCAGCGCTTCTGCCTTAATCGGTGCTTGTTTCAACTCCTCGTAGAAGTTTGTCATCAGAGCCATTGTTCCTTCATCATTGACAAACCACAAACTTGCTAGTGCTGACTTGACTCCTGCTTGCACCCCTAATCCTGCAAACCCTAACTCCACTTCTTCACTACCCTGGGCCGTTTGACAAGCACTAAGTACCAATAACTCTACCGGGGGTTGGTGCCACCCCAACTGCCGCAGTTGATCTAATCTGAGTTTGCTATTCCATAGTTGGATATAAGAGTCTCCAGGTATTACCGGTTCAAAAAAGGCATGGGTGGCTAGGTGGATAATACCAAAAGGCTTTTGGCTGCGCTGCCACTTGAGGTTGTCGAGGGTAAAACCTTCATTGAGGAAAGTCTTTCCTGGCCACAAATTATCGCTAACCACCGATAGTTCCACTGGCACAGCGGCTAAGGAGCGATGTTCTGTAAAATCCGATGCTCCCATCGCTAGCACCTGGGAGTTTTGAATGTTTTGGTAGCGAGTATCGGTTAAACTGATACTGGGCATTAAACCGACACTGTAATTTTCGACTAAAAAGTTTTCTCCTGAATGGAGAGCTGCTAAGGGTAGAGAGCGTAACCCTGTATCAGCGATAAAGACTATATTTTCAATATCACCAGTTTGCAACTCTTCTTCTAGAGGGGCAATTAGCCACTGGTACATCCGCTGAGCAGGGGGTAGATACCGATGGGGACGACTGGTAATTTTCGTAACTTCACTGCGCAATCGACTCGCCTGGAAAAGTACATCCTGGCGTGTTGCTCCCTCAACCCGCTTGCGAATTGGTTTGCGATCGGGAGTGACTAGAACTAATGCTAACTGATCCTGAGCATTGGGGATCAGAGCCTCACCTTTGCCTTCTTCACCTTCTCCTGAAAGGGTTTTAGGTACAAAAAAGGCATAGATGATAGCGGGTTTAACTCCTGTTGCTTTTTGGATCTTGCCTAAGGTATTGCGTACTTCCCCTAAGGTTTTAATCTTCGTCTCTTCTAATCCTAGATATTCCTCGTATTCAACAGTGAAGTTTTTCTCCAACTGCTCTAGATACTTGTCCAAAGATGCTTCAGGAAGTTCAACCGTTACATTATGTAGGGGTGGACGAGATTCTAGGGGTGGTAATTCTATTCCTGAGTTGGAGGAAGTCAGGATGCTGATATCATCCTGAATATAGGAGTTGAGAAAATATTGAGTAGGTGAGATTTGATTGTCATCCCTGGTGGTAATCGCTCCCGCTGTACCATTAATGCTGGCATCTCCA
>JAAHHL010000407.1 GCA_010672185.1 Caldora sp. SIO3E6
TCTTACAGTTACAATCTGACGAAGAGGAAATTCAAACCTTAGCAAATCCTGGTCAAACCCCACAAGTATCCCCTAATTTAGCAACCAAAATCCAATCCCGACAGGGTACAGGTCAACTTTTGCCTAAATCTACCCGTGCTTTTATGGAACCGAGATTTGGGGCAGACTTTAGCACTGTGCGGGTACATACTGACTCCAGTGCCGTACAAATGAATCAGGAGTTGGGAGCGCAAGCCTTTACCCACGGTGGGGATATTTTCTATGGTGCGGGGAAGTCTCCTGGTAATAATAGTTTGACAGCCCATGAGTTGACCCATACTATACAGCAGACTGGGGGAATTCAAGCGAAGGTAATTGATAGCAACAAGGCAGAACCCACCCCTAACCCCTCCCAGGGGGTGAGCGAAAAAAAGGGTGGGGAGCGGAGGAGCGGAGGAGCAGAGGAGCGGAGGAGCAGAGGAGCGGAGGAGCGGAGGAAGAAGAGAGAACTGATAATTTTTGGATACAACGCTCAAGAAATCCCACCCAAAATTTCGTTCACCCCCTCCCAGGAGGGGAACCGGAGGATGAAAGCGGACTCTTCCCCATTCCCCATTCCCGATTCCCCATTCCCCACTTACAAGGCAGAAGGGAAGAAAGAAGGTACTGATATCCAACCAGAAGTTGAAGCGGAAAATACAGTTAACACAGAGGTAGTTGCACCTCAAGAGACTGCTGAAACAGCCCCAAAGCCGGAAACAAAGGCAACATCGGTTAATCCTGGAGAAACTCCAGAGAAAAACCAGGAGGCAATGGCTCCAGATGCAGCTAATCAAGGAATTAAAGCTGAGGTGAATCAACAAACCACGGCAACAGCAGCTGAAACCACACCTCAAGCCCTTACTCCTGTTTCCCCAGAATCAGATCCAGATTTTCAAGCAATGGTTGCCAAAGCTAAGGGAGTTGCTAATCAGCAAAAACAACACTCCCCAGCTAGTACAAAAGCGAAACAAGCCCAAGCCGCCGCAGAAAGTCCAGCCAAAGAAATAGCCAGCAAAGCTCAAGCCAATCAAGTAGGTGAGATGGCACAAGCTCCCACTCCTGGTTTTAATGCTGCTGCTTTCAAGGCTAAATTAATGGAGCGCATCCAGTCAACAACTCCGCAAACTCTTGAAGAAGCGGATGAGTTTAAGGATAGTAACAAACTGGCTTCGGTCAAAACCCAGATGCAAAACCAGGTTAAGCAAGAGCAAACTGCATCTCAATCACCATTAGAACAGAAAGCCAAACAAGCACCGGATACCAGCAGTATTAAACCCAAATCAGTAACTCCCCTACCGGCCAATGAAGCGGGAGCAGTAACCAAAAATATTGGTGCGGACAAAGCTATTCCTAAAGCCAAGGGACAAGGTGAAGTGGAGGCTCCCTTACAAGCAAGTAGCCAAAAACTTGACCAACAGATGGCTGAGGCTGATGTTACCACGGAACAGTTAGCCAATGCCAATGAACCCCAATTCCAAACTGCCTTAGCCGCCAAACAAGAGGCTCAAACTAATGCCCACCAAGCACCCCAAGCTTATCGTCAGTTTGAGCAAAACCAGTTAACCCAAGCCCAAGGGGAAGCTGCAACCACCGCTGATCAACAACTCCAAGGAATGCAGGGCTCCCGCGCTCAGTTATTAGCTCAAGTTACCCATCAGCAAATTCAAGCTAAGGGTAAGGATGAGCAAGAAAGAACTAAGGTTGCTGGAGATATTCAACAGATTTACCACCAAACTAAAACTCAGGTTGAGAAGATTCTCAATAGCTTAGATGGTCAGGTTAATCAAGAATTTGACGCTGGTGCCAATCAAGCCAACAAAGCCTTCGAGAACTATGTTGATCAACAAATGAAGGCTTACAAAGATAAGCGTTATAGTGGTCTTGCTGGTGCAGGACGTTGGTTTGCAGATAAATTACTAGGTTTACCCTCAGAAGTTAATGCTTTTTATCAACAAGGACGACAACTTTACCTTGCCAAAATGGATGTTGTCCTCGATCGCATCGTTAATATTATAGGTACAGCCTTAACCGAGGCTAAAGCAGAAATCGCCAAGGGTAGGCAGGAAATTCAGGAATATGTAGCTCAATTACCGGAAAACCTGAAAACTGTAGGCAAACAAGCGGCTACGGATATTCAAAGTCAATTCGACGAGTTAGAACAAAGCGTTGACAGCAAACAAGATGAGCTAATTAATACTCTGGCGCAGAAATATCACGAAAAGCTGCAAGCCGTTGATACCAGCATTGATCAGATGAAGGCTGCTAACCAAGGTTTAGTCGCTCATGCAGCCAATGCCATAACTGGAGTTATCGATACCATTTATCAACTCAAAGACATGTTGCTGAATGTCTTGAGTAAAGCCGCTAGTCTAATTTTCAATATTATTAAAGACCCTATCGGCTTCCTCGGCAATTTAATTACTGGTATTCAACAAGGCTTTAAGAATTTTGTCGCTAACATTGGGCAACATCTACAAGCCGGTTTAATTGGCTGGTTAACGGGAACCCTTGGACCGATGGGTATTCAACTACCCGATGACATCTTTAGCTTACCGGGAATCTTCAGCTTAGTAACCCAAGTCTTAGGTTTGACATTTACTTATATTCGTGGTAAGGCAGTCAAACTCTTTGGCGAACCAGTAGTAGCTGGCATGGAGAAAAGCGTCGAAATATTCCAGATATTACGCGATCGCGGAGCCATGGGACTGTGGGAATATGTTAAGGAGCAGTTCAACGACTTAAAACAAACAGTTATCGAAGAAATCAAGAACATGGTAGTTACCCAGGTGATTACCGCCGGGGTGAAGTGGATTCTGAGCTTGTTAAATCCCGCCTCAGCCTTTGTCAAAGCTGCCATGGCAATCTATGACATCATCATGTTCTTTATCAATCGCGGTAGTCAGGTGCTGGAATTGGTAAATGCAGTTGTAGATGCGGTGGCTGCCATTGCATCTGGTGCAGTTGGTGGTGCAGCGAAGTTGGTAGAGAATGCTTTAGCGAAGGCTGTACCTGTGGTGATTGGGTTCTTGGCTTCCTTGTTGAATATGGGTGATTTGCCGAAGAAGGTTGAGAAGATTATTGGTAAGATTCGGGAGCGGATTGATCAGGCGATTGATAAGGTGCTGTTGAAGGCGAAGGGGTTGTTTAAGGGTAAGAAGGGAAAGGGAAAGGGCAAAGAGAAGAGCCAAGAAAAGGCAGACTCGCAAAAGCTTTTGAAAGAAGTGCTAGGCATGGTAGAGCCTTATGAAAATAAATCAAAGAAGAAGCACACACTTGACTTTGAGCAAAAGGGTAAGCAAATTATCCTTTATCGGAAGAGCATTCCCACTGACTTAAGAGAACATGTTAAGAATATTCGGGAGGCAATAAGTAATCCTGATCCGCAAAATCAAGCAATAGTCAAGAAATATACTGTACCAGTAAGCTTTAATAAAATTGAACAAGTCTTGGAAAAGGATATTGAGCTTCAGATTAATGCTATTGAGGAATTACTCACAGATTCTAAAGGCAAGATTAGAAGCACATTTGGAGTTGAAAAGGGAGAAAAGATACAACAAGCACTAGAAAATATTTCTAAGGCACTAGAAAATATTCCTGAAGTCAATGTTGAAAAAGATGCTCAAGAAAAACCAACAGGAAAGGTAACCTTCGTAGACAATAGGTCTCAGGCAAGGCCAAAATCAAAGGATGTTGATTTTGAAACGACTCCTTTAACTTTATCTGATGGAACAACAAGTAAAGATGGAAAACGAATGACAGCACCTTTGTTGTCTATTAAAGGACCAAGTAATACTTCTGGAAGTCAGCCTACCGCTCGTGGGCGTTCATCCTTATGGAAGAAACTCAGGGAAGAAGGTCGGGACATCGTATCAGCCCATTTGCTAAATCATCAGTTATTTGGTAAAGGCAATAACTCAGAGAACTTAACGCCTATTCCCAGAGCTAAAAATACAGAAATGGAACCAAAGATTGAAAAGCCAGCCAAAAATGCAGTCTTCAAAGAAAATAAGGTTATCAAGTATGTTGTAAAAGTCATCTATGAAAATGTAAACAGTGTATCAAAAACTGATATAGATGCTGGCAAACAAGAAAATGAACCAGGTGGAATTCCTGAAGACAAGCTGATTCCAATAAGAATTGAAGGAAAACTTCATGAAATGATACCTACTTCCACGGCGGAGGAGGATATGAAAAAACCAGAAAATTGGACCAAAGGGAAAGAAATTAAGACTGATGATGTCGAGATTAAATACAAAACCGATCTAAAAATAGGTGAAGAAGGGGATAAAGTCAAAGCAGCACATCTTGATGATCATAATTTAATGGAAGAAAATGAGATAACTGAAGAAGCAATAAATGCTATCACAATAGCCATCCAAAATTCACTGAAACAACCTAAACCCGTGCAGATTAATACTCTACAACGGCTAATCAAATATATGAAACCCCTGGGAGACATCTCTCAGACCATAATTGATGAAGTCAATGAAGCTTATAAAGAAAAGAAGATTAAAATAAAATATGATGTAGAAAAAGCTAAAGATAATCTTAATGATGAGCAAACTTAAATATCAAATGATCAGAAGTGCGATCACAGATCTTGTAGGGTGCGTTCCTTCACAAGACTGTAACCTTGATATTTGATCACATCTGGAACGCAGCATAATTTGTATTAGTAGCGATGATGGTGCGTTACGCTTCGCTAACGGCACCCTACTAGCTAGCTGTCAAGATTTGAAGGGAGATCGGAGTGATGAGTTTGATTGGAGCGATCGCGGCAATTATTGTGATAAATTAGGAGGCTTTACTCGATAAACTCGAATGAGTTTACCTGCAAGAGTTTCTAATCCGTTACTTGTCTAGGAAACTGCTCATCAGCATATAAACGAACCATCAATTAATCTGCCTCATTTTCTTGGATTGCAGTAGCAACTTCCTCAGGATTAACCTGAGCATAGATCCAAGCATTCGCTAAATCAATTGCTGTTAATGTAGGATAGTCATAGAGTAGTTGAGACTCGCTAATGCCTAGGTTACGGGCATTTACCAATACCCAAACAGGAATACGAGTTCCAGCAAGACAAGCATCACCACCACAAACGTTTCTCGTTTTGGTTATGCCACGCCAGTTTTGGTTCAAACTATGGGCTAAAAGGTGAATTGCTGCTGTTTTATCTGTGGGAGATAGAGCAAGTAGCTGGGTTTCCAGTTGTTGGATAGTCATAGGTATTACGTATCAGTAGGGTACATTAGTAACAGTGCGATCGACCTTAAGTTGGGTGGAGCCAATAAATATTTTTGAGAAAACCTATCGATTTGATAGCAGAGCGAAACCCAACATCATCTCTTCCTTTTCCTGCATTTGTTGGGTTTCGTTGCCTCAACCCAACCTACAATATATTTATTGACATAATTTAAGTGCGGAATATGGGATCAAAACAGCATCAAGATATAAATGAATAAATAATCTGTTCACAGTCCTTGAACCAGTGGGTCAATTAACTCATCTGGAATTTTATTTTGTTCGATATATTGATTAATTTCATCTTGGTGATCACTGTAATACGTCAAAGCACCAAACACCTGAGCCAGTGTCAGATGAGGCATTCCCATGGGAATCTCTTCCGGAAGAACTCCCATACGCCACGTTTCAACAACTGCCCTCACAGGAGTTCGAGTTCCCTTAATGATGGGTTCATTATTGAGAATCTGGTTATCTCGAACAACGTACAGGTAATCAGTAACCTGAACCATACACACAAAAGAAACTGTACTATTT
Organism: Caldora sp. SIO3E6; assembly: GCA_010672185.1. Taxonomy (GTDB): domain Bacteria; phylum Cyanobacteriota; class Cyanobacteriia; order Cyanobacteriales; family Coleofasciculaceae; genus Caldora. The sequence continues at coordinate 5,801 of JAAHHL010000407.1, forward strand.
TCCTTTTCAATTATAGTGCGATCGCGACTTTTGTAGGGTGCGTTCCTTCACAAGACTGTAACCTGAAAATTTGCTCATATCTGGAACGCACCATAATTTGTAGTAGTAGCGATGATGGTGCGTTACGCTTCGCTAACGGCACCCTACTAGTGGACCGACACAGCTAAAAATGTGGCGAGAGAAACAGGTGGAGAATTTAGAATTTAGAATTTAGAATTTAGAATGAGAAAATGTAGTGCGAGCATCTTGCTCGCTTTTGATCTCTAGCGAGCGAGACGTTTGTGCTACGCACTAGCATCGCTTACGCACTACCGAAAATCTAAACTACCATTTTAGGTGTGTCGCACCACTAGCTAGCTGTCAATATTTGAAGGGAGATCGGAATTTTTGAGAAAAACTATCGATTTGATGGTTGAGCGAAACCCAACACCGAGAGAGCGATCTCTAGTTGTCGGAAAATTGGTTGATTTTTAACTTCTTGAGAATAGTCGCAACCTCGTAAAGCTTATTTTGCCGAGACAATAGTGAAAACGCATCAGAAAAATCGTATACCTTATCCTTCAACTTGCAGAAGATAAAATCGCTGCCATTTGTTACCATGCCAAAACTTGGTTGTTGTGGTGCAGCGCTCATATAGGCTAAACACTGTGGTAAAGCAATATCCGCCGCAAACTTAGATCGTTTAGCTTCTACAGTCAGTATCCAAACAAAATCGCGAATCACCAATACATCGATCCGACCTC
>JAAHHL010000408.1 GCA_010672185.1 Caldora sp. SIO3E6
TGCGATACGTACCTTCATGTTCACCATACATAACCCATGCCATACCCTGCCTAACTTGAAAGTATCGACCTCACCCTCTGAGCACACCACTGCTCGTGCGATCGCGCCCTCACCCCAACGAGCAGACAATAAACAACCATGCCAACTTATGTCTGATTAGAGCTCGACTGCCCAAAATTAAATCCAGGTGGGTAAAGTCAGTAGTAAACAAGGGCAGACTTAATTGATTTACCCTTGCCCACCATACAAAACTACAAAACTGAGAAATTAACTTTTACGTTTGCGTATTGAACCAAAACCCAATACACCGAAAGTTAGTAGACATAATGCAGAAGATGGTTCGGGTATAGAAGCACCATTAGAGTCAAAATTCAAGTCATCAATATAGTAATCATCGCCTGCCCCATTAGCAAATACTACTCTATGAATACCAGCATTTGGATCGTGAAAGCCAATAAAAGCAGTGCTGGGAGCGCCGCCTCCAAATGTTCCCAGTAATTTGCCTTCAAGGTTATAGAAATAAGCAACAGCATCATTGGTTGGGCCATCAGCAACATGAGCACCTATGCTGGCAACAGTCGCTGGAGAACCATCAATCGGATCGACAAAAGAAAAACCGATTGTTCCATCATAAGGATATCCATTTGCACCAATAACAGTATAAGGTGTAGAGTATGCTTCTCCTGGTGAACCACCCATGAATCGCACATTTGTGTCGAAGATAATTCCCTGACTTTGGTAACTATCGTTAACGAAAGAACCATTAAAGTTAAAGAAACTGTTGCTATCATTTGGCGCTTGCCAGATATCCTCAAAATCAAGAGTAGTGCGATCTTCATCAAAAAACTCTTGAAATGTTGATGTTTGACTATAATCGCCAAACAGAAATCCTTCAGCAGTTACATACTCGCTGGCAGGGATGACAAAACTAGATGCTTTTACTGGTCTAGAATTGGCCATCGCACATGCAAAACCCACAGCAATACTAGTAGCTACAACCTTAATTTTCATATTTTCTTATCTCCACAATTCAATAATTGAGATTTAGGAACAAGGATTATCTACTTGGTACCCCTCCAGCATTTCTTGAGGGAGATTGCCCGGAGAAGCTTCATCTCCTGCTCTACAGGTAAATTGTGATGATGGGAGTAGTTTTATGCAGAATCGGCAATTTTGTTACAAAAACTTAATAAAAATCCTGGGCAGGTTCTTCAATGGTAGGAGTTTCTTCTTGGCTACCATTGTAGCTAGCCATTGACGAGCAAAGCGTGACTGATGTTGGTCCCATTCTTGACGAATTTCTGGTGTCATGACAATTTTGTGACAAATTTTCATGACAGTCTCCAGGAAAATTCGGCAGTTAGATGATGTTGGATGACTTGTGTGTGGTGGTCCGGCTGCTCTCGCAACAGAAGCATCAATGACCAAACATTTGGAAATACTTTTAGACATTTAATCCTTCCAGAGTTTAGTCTCAGCAGCAGTCAAGTAACGATTCTGAGTAGACAAAGCAATTTCACTAAAATCTTCTGGCCAATCTGCAAAAGCTCCAGTTTCATCAAGCTCTGCACTAGATATTTTTGTGCCTCCATCTTCTTGTCGAGTAAACCAGTGAAGTTTTACTTTATCTGATGATAGCTGCTCTTCAGCCACAAGAGACTGAACACCCAATAAAAATAACTCACTATGAGTTTCAACCACAACACGTACACCTCTATTCGCTGCTTCAGCAAAAACCTCCGCTAGGGCAACTTGTGCACGGGGGTGCAAGTGAAGTTCTGGCTGTTCGATGTAAACTAACTGTCCTGGAATAGCAACCAGTAGAGCAACTAGAACTGGTAGTACTTGAGAAACACCAAAGCCAACATCAACCATACTTACCATGTCTTTTTTTGTAGTCTTCGAGTTGCTACTACATGGTAAGCGTCCGACTTTGAGTTCTACTTGAGTGTCATTAATTTGCTCTGACTCTATTGTTGATGCTAATCCAAGCTTTTGCAAGGCTTGTGTTAACTTGTCAAGATTTTTGTCCTTATTTATTTGCCAGTGGTTGATAACGCTAGCCATGTAGTTCTCAAAAGTGCCTGGAAAATGATTGCTTACCGCTGTAGTTTTATAGGTTCTCTCTGGATTACCTCTTAATCCAGGAACATGTATGATATGTTGAATATGATTGTGAAATCTCGAAGCTAGATTACTCATAAATAAGTCAGATAATCGAATTTCAAAAAAACATCTGTTTCTGATTATTCTTAAGCCTGCATTTAGGCTTTTAGACAAAGATTCATCATCCTCTGATTTATCTTGAATTTTTTTTCTAATTTCTTGCAATGTGGTTTCTGCTATAAAAGATTTAGCCCAATTCTGTATGAATTGTGAGAATATATTTATTAATTCTTTCTGCTCCATTTCAGAACTTATTTTGAATTGTGTTTCTTCTCCCTGATACTCCATTGATACCAAGTCAATCGATTGTTGCGGTTGCTTGCCAAAAGAACAGGTAATGGTTCCATTCCGATTAGCCTCTATACTCACTTTAAATTCTTTTACCTTTTCTGTTGGAGTTATTGCCAATAGCTGTTCTGCTGAGGTAAACTTTAAGTTTGGGCCATTAATCAATAGAGCACCGGGATCGTAATTAGCTTCTAAGGTCTGTTTCATTAGCAAAACAGGCTGCATAATACTAGATTTGCCAGAACTGTTAGCACCTGCCAAGATAGTTAACGAAGAGATATCAATTACTGACTCATCGTACAGTGATTTATAACCTGCAATTTTAATAGCAGTAATACCTTGTTGATTTTGCTTCATTTTTGGGTTTTGAAATTTTGCTTGAGCCATAACCGAGAAATAACACAAAGCATCATCATTTGGCGAGAAGGCTTTGGTAGGCATTGCCTTTGGAGTTCCGTGCTATCACCGTTATTTTCTGATATCATTTTTTTATAATAGGTAAGAATCCATGATTATTGCTGCACCAGAACCAAAATCTGAGTTGTACTCGATTGGAGAGCAGCGAGTTGTGATTCGAGGCTTATCCTGGCAAGGGTATCTGCAAATCCTGGATGCACTCCCACAATCTCGTGGCTCTAAACTAACTTATGATGATGGAATATTAGAAATTACTGTGCCTTTAGAAGATCATGAGTTTTCGGGTCGTTTAATCGAACGCTTTATTTCCACCCTGGTTGAACTGATGGGAATGCGAATGAAAACGATGGGTTCAACCACCATGAACTATCCTCAGCTCAAAAAAGGCGCAGAACCTGACAATGCTTATTACATCCAAAATCAACCCTTAGTAAAAGGTCGGAATGTGGATTTTAGTCAAGATCCACCTCCCGATTTGGTGGTGGAGGTAGACATTACCCATACTGATATTTCCAAAAATCAGTTCTATGCTAGCCTCGGAGTACCAGAGTTTTGGCGGTTCAATGGCAAGGTGTGGCGGATTTACCAACTTCAGGAAGGGGTTTATGTGGAAGTTGAGGTGAGTCCGACATTTCCCCAGGTACCGAAGGAGCAGTTATATGGGTTTCTCAAGCAAGCGAAAGAGGATGAAATTGAGGCAGTACAATCATTACGAGTTTGGTGGCAACAGATTTAATTAGCTTACTAATGGTGCTCCTACATTTGCAACATTCTGACAAAATGTGAATAAGATCAAACAAAGAGGAAAATACTATGGCAACTACCCTTCAAATTGACGAAACTCTCCTTCAAGAAGCTCTTTCAGTGAGTAACCATCCTACAACCACTGACTTGATTGAAGCAGCTTTGCGCGAATATATCCAACGTCGAAGACAACTCAAGGTGTTGGAATTATTTGGTACTATTGACTATGAGGAAGATTATAACTACAAGCAACAACGACAAATAAGATGAATGTCCTTGTTGATACTTCTGTTTGGTCTCTTGCATTGCGACGCAGTTCCCCAAGTGAGGCGATTGCTATCATTAATTTACTGCGGGATTTGATTACAGACGGAAAAGTTGTTTTACTGGGAGCTATTCGGCAAGAAGTGCTCTCTGGGATTCGCCACAAGGAACAGTTTGTTCGATTGCGAGATTATCTTCGTGCTTTTCCTGATTTAGAGCTAACTATAGAAGACTACGAGCTAGCGGCGGAGTTTTTCAACATCTGTCGTAGTAATGGTGTTCAGGGTTCAAATATTGATTTCTTAATCTGTGCAGTGGCTCATCTTCGTGGCTACAGCATTTTTACCACTGATAAAGATTTTGATAATTTCCGATTACATATTCCAATCTTATTGCTATGAGTTATATCATCATTGCGCCCAGAAGCCCGACTTCTTCAAGAAGTCGGGCTTCTTTTATACTTAACCATTCACCAGCACTTGCTCGTACAATTGACCTGCTTTTTCCCAAGTGTATTCCTGCTCTACTAAAACTCGCCCATTATGGGATAATTGCGATCGCATTTCTGCATCTTCAAATAACTTACTAATGGCGTCAAGATACTCTTCTGCTTGATTGGCTCGTAGTGCTCGCAGGGGGGTAGCAACACCATCAACTGTTAGTCCTTCCAAACCGCGATCGCTTCCTACTACTGGTACCCCTGCTGCCATAGCTTCTAGGGTTTTGTTTTTAATCCCTAATCCTGTTCGTAGAGGTACTACGCACACCTTTGCTTGATGTAAGTATTCTACAATTGAGGGAACACGACCGGTAACGATAACGCCGGGATTGTTGCCGAGGTTTAAGACTTCTGGGGTGGGTTTAGCACCAGCAATGGTAAAAGTTGTATCGGGATAGTGCTGTTGTAATTTTGGCAATACTTCTAGAGTAAAGAAACGAGCCGCTTCAATATTATGCTCAGCGCTCATATCTCCCACAAAGATTAACCCATAACCACCTGGCTCAGTTTGGCGATAGGGGAACAGTGACAAGTCCACCCCATTGGGAATTACCTTAATTGAGCTATTAGAACTGAGTTTGAGTAATTGCTGTCGGTCATCTTCCGTAGTGACCACAATTTGGGAGAATTTACTACAGTAGCGCTTTTCGTACCGAGCTAATAATAGAGCTAAATAAAGGCGATCGCGTAGGGGATTTTGGGAGGCTCCCATAACTAAATGATTGCTAACCCAGCCATAGATGGAACTGTGGACATTGACTACAGTTGGCACTGAATGTTGAAACTCCGGTCGCACATAAATTTCATTAACACTATGTTCACAAGCGATCGCATCACATTTACCTGCTTGAACATAGGCATCTACCCAAGCCTGAATTTCTGCTGAATAACGATAGAGTACATTAGGTGGGGTGGCTTTGGCTACCGACTCAGTAAAGCGTTTTACTTTACCCAAAATACCTGCTGAGGAGGGTTCTGCGGGTAAAGGAAAAACCACTAGGTTGCTTACCCAATTCTTTAGCTCTTCTACTTCTGTATCTGAAACTCTCTCGTGGCGCTGAGTAACTAAGGTTACTTGATGACGCTGCTGCAAGTATTTGAGCAAGTTAAAAGTTCTAATTTCAGTCCCTCCACGACTGGGGGGATAGGGAAATGTGGAGGAGAGCATCAGAATGTTCATATTTGTTGTTTGTTATTTGTCGTTCTTGAAAGTAGCTAAGTAGTTAGGCTCAATTACTTGTAAAACCTCTCCCCCAACCCCTCTCCTGGTAGGAGAGGGGAGTATTCCCCCTTCCCTTGCAGGGAAGGGGGTTAGGGGGTTAGGTCTCTTTTTATAGTTAATTTTGTCCACCTACTTAACAGGCAACAGTCCTTAAAATGAGGAGGTATTTACAAAAGTACACATAGAACCTACCATTATTACCTTAGTGGTATCACTTGTCTGGCTTTAAAGAGGATTTATGAAATATATCATTGGACTTAGCAGCGTTTTATTGACCCTGTGGTGGGGTTTATTAACCACCACACCTGCTTGGGCTGTAACGCAATCCCATGCCCCCGCCGATGCCTATGCCTACATTATTGAGCCAACTGACGGTGAGACAGTTCCTCAAACGTTTGATGTCAAATTTGGTGTATCTGGGATGGAAATTGCCCCGGCTGGGGTTAATCGTCAGAACACGGGGCATTATCATCTGCTGATTGATTTAGATGAATTGCCAGATCTGACTCAACCTCTGCCAAGCAATCGCCACGTCAAGCACTTTGGTAACGGGCAAATAGAAGCAACTCCAACCCTGCCTTCTGGAGTCCATACATTGCGCCTATTATTGGGTGACTATGCCCATGTACCTCATGACAATCCTGTTCTGTCTGCACTTGTTCATATTAACGTTGAATAGTTGTCAGAGACAGAAATCTATGCTTCTATAGACACTTCTCTGGATGAAGCAATTCGCGAATATTGTGCTACTTAATGTCTCATTCTTCAGTAGCACAACTATATTCAGCAAACCCTAGTTAGGGCTTGCTGAATAAGTGTGTAAGCCATACCAGAGAAGGCTTTCTCCTCATGCAGCAAACCAAAAAAGTCCAAGGAAATTGCATCTGTTGGCTCAAAAACCTGGCATCGACCCGGAAAATCCCTGGGTAACTTTGG
>JAAHHL010000409.1 GCA_010672185.1 Caldora sp. SIO3E6
TGGCACAAGTACCGAGACGGGAGGTCAGACGTGTGATCTGCTAAAAGGCAGGAGGCAGAAGGCAGAAGGCAGGAGGCAGGAGGCAGGAGGCAGGAGGCAGGAGGCAGCAGGCAGGAGGCAGGAGGCAGGAGGCAGAAGGCAGAAGGCAGGAGGCAGGAGGCAGGAGGCAGGAGGTTTTAAGGGAAACTGACTTGTTTCTCCTCTTCTTTTTCGACGTGGAATTTTATCCAATTCCCAATTCCCAATTCCCAATTCCCAATTCCCCGCGTAGTCAGACACATGTTACTTCCTCCCGTTTTCCCTACTTTAGCTAAAATAGAAATAGTAAAATCACCTGCACCGACCATGCCTTCGAGACATATTCGCTTTGATTGGGCTATCAAAAGGCTGCTGCGCAATAAGGCTAATTATGTAGTCTTGGAAGGGTTTTTAAGCGAATTATTACATACTAATATTACCATCCAAACCCTTCTCGAAAGTGAAAGTAACCAACAAACGGAGAATGATAAATCTAACCGTGTAGATCTTATCGCCGAAACCGGAAACTCGGAGATAATCCTCGTCGAGGTGCAAAACAACTCTCAACTAGATTATTTTCATCGTATGCTTTACGGTGTATCTCAGCTAGTGACGGAATACCTAGAACAAGGGGAGGAGTATGGCAAAATCAGGAAAATCTACTCGGTGAATATCGTCTACTTTAACCTGGGTAAGGGGGATGACTACATTTATCGTCTGCATCCAGAGTTTATTGGGATAAATAATGGAGATGCCCTAAAACCTTCCCCAGCTCAAGAAAGAAAATATAACATCAAAAAAGTAGCAGATATCTTCCCAGAATACTACCTGCTAAAAGTAAAAAACTTTAAGGGAGTAGCAAAAAACAGTCTAGAGGAATGGATCTATTTTCTGAAAAACAGCGAGATTAAGGAGGAATTTGGAGCCAAAGGCATGGTAGAAGCCAAGGAAACCTTGCGAGTCAATAATCTCTCAGATACTGAAAGAGCCGCATACAACCGCTATATGGACAACAAGAGTTACGAAGCCAGTATCAGGAGTACCCAAGAGTTTGAGGCGCAATGGCAAATCGAACAAATTGAACAGGCTGAAATTAGAGGTAGGCAACAAGGCATCCAACAAAACACAATAGCGATCGCACGCTCGTGTAAACAACAAGGATTAGATGTGGAGACTATTATGGCAATTACCCAACTGTCTCGGGAAGATATCGAAGCTTTGTGAGCTTATAGGTGAGGTGTTAGGTGGTAGGTGAGATTTTAGGTTTTAGGTTTTGTGGTATTTCTACCGATGCTATTACCACCGTAAGACAGTGATACTTTAAGAAACTACAATTTAGCTTAAGGAAAAAGGAAGCGAGGGGCATCAGAGCAGATTTCTCTGGCTTAGAATGTCGGTGGCAGGATATTGGCAGTACTCATGGTGAAATAGTGAGTTTAATCGTGAGTGCCACTTCTAGTAATTGTGAAACTAACAATCAAACCTATCAAGAGTTGATTCGGGAAATTTACGCAATATATGGTAGGGAAGATTGCTGGAATCCGGTTAACCAAAAACAACTCAAACTGGCTTTTAGTTATAAATATTTAAAGTCAGAAGTCCGCTTAAGGGCTAAATCCAGTAGGCTTCGGCATAAGATATAGCGCTGAGCGCTGGTGTATTTACACATTTTCAATGGAAGCTTTATCATAAAAATTTTAGAGCATTTGTACTGTAAATACATGAGAGCGCACTGCTATATTATATTTTTTGCAAATACTTCTGGAGAATTGTTTAGGTTGGTTTTTGATGAAGTACAAAATTCAGTCAGCAGACGGCAACTGGGGAACCTATAAAAATCACCTAATTACGACAACCGATTATCAAAAATTTGAAGATATGTTAAAGATGACCCTTGATGGCAACAGCCAACAAAGAGAACAATTAACTCGCTATTTAGAACATAATTACCAAAAAGGTAAATTAGTGTACGGTTTGCAGGTTGCGGATGGTGCATTGATGACTTGCTTAGTATTTGAGCGCCATGGGCAACAGGTCCATTTTGTTGATGGTGCCAATGGTGGCTATACAGCAGCGGCGAAGAAGATGAAAGAACGCCTTATACTTTAACTAAGTTAAGCTGGGGGAGAAGGATTTTGCTACAATAATCATATATTGTAAAATTTGCTGATGAATATCTCTTTACCCCCAGAATTAGAACAATTTGTGCAGCATCAAATAGGTGATGCTGTATATGATTCTCCAGAAGCTGTTATTTGTGCTGCCTTGGAATTTTTTCGTCAGCACCAAACCCAGGTAATAGAAGAAGAGTCAAATGGTGCAATTTCTCTGGAAGAAATTGAGCGTCGCAAACAACTCAAGCTTTATCCTTATGATGAGCAAGCTGCTCATGAAGATGAAGAATCTTATAGTGAATGTCTCCAACCAAGTGGCATTGATCACGAACAAGTCATGGTATGGCTTGATAGCATAGGAACCGAAGACGAATTGCCATGCCCTATACAATAAAATAGTCTACCCGCTCCTTACAAGATGTCAAGCGGCTTACTGATTTTCTCCAAAAGAAAAACCCTCAAGCAGCAAAGAAAGCTGCCAGAACAATCCAGCAAGGTGTGCGAACTATCGCCAGTATGCCAAATATTGGTGTTGTTTTGCCTGATCAGAGCGATCGGCGTGAGTATTTTATCTCTTTTGGTAAGGGAAATTATGTAATTCGCTATCGTCAAAAAGACAATATTATTGCTATTTTACGAGTTTTTCATGCTCGGGAAGACCGTTTGGGAAGGTGAGCAGTTGAGCCAAAACGGTTAAATGTATATATAGTAATCGAGAATTACGACTTTTTCTCCCAAGCCTTATATAACAATTCTTGCATCCATAAGGTACAGCTAACTTTGATGAGCCTATTGCCTATTACCTATTCCCCATTCCCCATTCCCTTTGCAAAGCATGATGAGCAAAGCGAGGCAAAAAACCAGACACGAAAGTACTATCACCCAAGGAGAAACACTATATAATTATCTTGCCCAGAGTCAAAAATGCCGATGAATGCCAAAACTAAACCTAATTGGGCTGGAGAAGGGTTACTTTCCCAATTTGTTAACTTACTAATCCAGACTAAGCCAATTTACCGCCTGATGAAGCAACAAGCAAGGCAAGTACTGATAAAAACGGCGGAGAAAAACGGTATTAGCTGGCGCAAGAATTGTGAAATCCTGGAAAAATCCAGCGCCAAGCAGCAACTAGAAGTAATTACTAATCCTGATATCGCTTACCCGGATTACTATCAAGTACCTTTCCATGCTTACTCAGAGGGTAACTTGTGCTGGCAAGCTGCTTTTGAGGCTCCTAGCGCTACCTATTCTATGGGATTGCGGGTTTGGCCTCAAGAAGATTTGACTTGGGAGGTTGCCCAAAATCGTCTCAGGAGTAGTTTTCATCAACTTTTGGCACAACATATCCCCACTAAGGTGCAGGATATTTTAGATATTGGCTGCTCAGTAGGTATATCTACTTTGGCACTACACCGTTTTTATCAACAACAACAGGAACATCCGGTTCACACAGTTGGACTTGATTTGTCTCCCTATATGCTAGCAGTGGCAAAAACTTTAGATGTTGACGGGGAGATATCAGAGTGGTTGCACGCTAAAGGAGAAAATACAGGATTACCCAGTAATTCTTTTGATTTAGTGACTTTACAATTTGTTGTCCACGAATTGCCGAGTGCTGCTACTATAAAAGTTTTTACCGAGGTTCAGCGCTTACTACGTCCCGGCGGTTATATTGCTTTAGTCGATAATAACCCTAAATCTCCAGTGATTCAAAACCTACCACCGGTGCTGTTTACTTTGATGAAAAGTACTGAGCCTTGGAGTGACGAGTATTATCTTTTGGATATAGAGGAGGCTCTACAAGAGGTGGGTTTTGAGCCACCAGTTACTATTCCTAGCGATCCCCGTCACCGGACAATTATTAGTAAGAATTTAGAATTTAGAATTTAGAATTTAGAAGGAAATTCTGTATATCCGTAGGGGCGGGTTTAGGGTCAGGTGTTAACACATTTGTTTCTGGCTTCTTTTTGGACTGAAGTCCTACTACTGCTTATTACTTATTCTTCCCGCTACAATAATCAAAGCGCAAACCGTAACTATAGGTACAACTGGCAGAAAACCAAAAGTCAAAGTTGAGGGAATCAGCTTCAGTTGAAAGCCGATGAGCATAGCTTCTCCCACAAGAATGGAAACAATACAACTAAGGGGAGGAATATTTTTGCCATAGAGAGCGGCAATTACGGTAGGAAAGAGAATGGCTAAGCCGGTAAAGGATTGAGTAATAATGGCTAAAATGCTATCTGGTGGATTTAAGGCAATAATTAGTCCAATGCCTGCTAAAATAATAACTAATACTCGACCAATAAAGGTTTGTTCCTTGAGTGATGCCTGGGGACGCAGATAGGATATATAGATATCTCTCGTGAGCATAGAACTCAGTGCTAGTAGTTGAGAATCTAGGGTTGACATAAATGCAGCTAAGGCTCCTACCATCACTAGAGCACCAACCCAAACAGGAGTATATTCTGCCAACATCATCGGCAAAATTTGGTCTGTTTCCTTACCCACTAAATCCGGAAACTGAATATGTCCCCACATTCCTATTAGTACAGGACATATAAATATGATGAGGGTTACTACAGGATAGAGTACGGAAGAAGCTTTGAGGGAATTAGATGTTTTGGGTAAATAGAACCGCATAAACATTTGGGGAAACATGGGCACACAGAGAAACCAAAGCAGCATATAGCTAAACCACTTAGGCTTGGTAAAAAAGTTGTCTAAACCCTCTCGCGCAAACAGTTCTGGTTTTAATTGATGCACCATTAGGTTGGCTTGACTAATCCCTCCTAGATTATGGGCAACAGTCAAAAGTGCTACAATCATTAAAATAAACATCAAAATTCCTTGCAGTACATCGGTGAGAGCCACACTTTTCATGCCTCCCATCAAGACATAAAAGACAATCACTAAGGTTAAAAGACTAGCTCCAGTAAAGTAGGGAATTTGTCCATTAGTCAAATTTTCCAGTAGATAGCCAGCACCGATAGGCTGCAAGGCCAAATAGGGTAGAGTAAAAATAACCATAACCGCGAGGAAAATTAATTTCAGCGTCTGGCTACCGCAACAATATTCGATCAACTCTGAAGGGGTAATCAAGCCTTGTTCTTTACCCAAAATCCAGACTCTGTGACCAATCACATAAAATGATAAAGCAATTAAGCCACTACCCAGGGACATCATGGGATAATAACTAATACCAATGCGATAACTTGCTCCCGCAAAGCCGAGAAAAAAGAAGGAACTGAAATTGGTGGCAATTAAGGTAAAAAATAGAACAATTGTTCCAATTTTCCGGTCGGCGAGGAAGTAGTCATCAGGGGTATTTTTTTGTTGACGATAGCCAACGATACCTAAAGCAAGGCTGGATAATAAATAAATAGCAATAATTAGGTAAGTAATCATCTGGTTGTTTAAATATTTCCACTGTGCTGTACTAATCTACTTTGACCATTTTTTGAATTCAAAATTCAAAATTCAAAATTCATTCATAGGCAATTTTTAATTGATTAATTCAGGTCACAAGCCCCTTCTTTCAAGAAGGAAAAAAAATAGAAATGTGCGTAGCACATCTTTAATACAAGCCTCTTGCTTTAGCTGGAGGTTAATTTTGAATTTTTAATTGATAATTTTGAATTGTTTTGACCATTTTTTGAATTATTTTGACAAGGTTTTCCAGAAGGTTAAAGAGAAAACTAACAAGGCGATAATTAGCACCAGCTGCAAGCCGAGCAAATAGAAGAGCCAAGTAGGAAGATACAACCAGGTAAAAGATACTTGTTGTTCCCAAGACCAGAAATCAAGGGAAAGTAAAAAGATTAGGGTAAAGCAGAAAAACCAGAACCATGATGATTGAAGAATTTTCATCACAAGGTTAAATTATTAACAGGACTCCCATTCTACTTAGGGTTTGCTGAATAAGTCAAATTGGAGCATTTGAGGGAGTAAAAAGTAACGAGTAACAAGTAACAAGTTTTGAGTTTAGGGGGCTCCTAATAAAAAACCTCCGCTTAGGGAATACCCAAGCGAAGTGTACCGTCAAATTAAACAGGGTTGTAAGGTTAATATTAAATTATATTTAGGGTCTTTATCTTGGCTGACCCCATTTGAACTAATATTAAGCATGTCATGAAATCCACACTAAGTATAATTACTTAAGTATTTCTTTATATTTCTCTTGGTTGCGATCGCTCAACATTAGTTGAGTTTTGTTACAGCCATTTAGAGGAGATACTTGGATGTGCATTGTGCGATCGCACAGTAGGTTAAGAGAAGGGAAACACAACCCAACAACAACAATTTCAACTTCCGTGGAACTGGCATCGGTGCCAGTGTAGCCTAAAGACAGGCTAGAAGCCTGTTCCACATATTTTTAGAGTGTGATCGTAAACTAGAGAC
>JAAHHL010000041.1 GCA_010672185.1 Caldora sp. SIO3E6
GTAAAACTTATTAATTGGGCAGAAAATCGGGTAGAAGATAATTGAGTGATTCATGGGCTATAAGCTATATATGGCAGTCATTTCAGCCACAGGCTGCACCTGGTGACACGAACCTTCTATTTACGCCGATCCGCTACCGTTACCACCTGAACTGGTTGCTCAATCCATTCTTGCGTCAACTTCAAACCCTCAAGCCATCGCTGACTCTCTTTTTCTGAAATGGATCTCATCCGATCTGCATAGCCACCAGTTCGTTTGATTTTCTTTCTTGCCCATACCTTCTGATGCAATACTCCCAGTGGTACTCCGAGTGAACTCACACAAAATACCGAATGCACAAATAGTCCTTTCGCATCGGGACTACTTAATGACCCTAACCCTTGTTTTTTGGTGCGTTTACCGAAATTCAGTTCTGTTGTGTCCTGCACCGCCAAGACTATTTTCTCGGCTGCCACTCGTTCTAATGTGCTATCTCGATCTCAGATCACTAACTCTACCGGGTGAACCCCAAAGCTCACAATCCAATCTCTACCTGCATTTGAGTACTTCCAACTTTTCGCTTTCTCCACAATTAATTCCCTCTCTCTCGATCCAGAACTGCACCACAAATCTCTTTACTGGCACAAAACTACTCCACCAAAAACCGCCAAGAAAAGGACTCCTATCCACTCTCACCACTGCTTAACTTTTGTAAAAAGAAGCCTTTTTTCTCTCTTGTCAAAACTCTACGGGTGATATCAAATTCTCCTAACTCTTACAGAGTATACCTTCTAGCACATTACATTCCCAAAACTTTCTTTAAGAAAGATGTGACTAAAGCATAGCATCCTCTCCTTAGCTGACGGTGTTGGTACGCAACATCTATCTGGCTAGCACCATCTTGAGCAACGCCTATAACTGCCTCAGAGCTCCAGGGAAGCTCCCCCCTGGACTGGCTTCACTTCATCTTTTTCAAAGGTTGCAAGTGAGCATTCTTGCCCTTGCGGTTTTAATCCTAGCTAAACTAGCTTGACTACTCATACGAGGGAACTGCTTACCATCACTGCCCCTACCTACTTGACTACTCATTGATTAGCGATTAGCTACGCTACCGCCGTAGGCGATTACCTACTGTAGCGATCGCGTAGCTACCGCAGGTAATCCCAGGCATAATTATCCTAAATTACTACTCTCAATAATTACGGATTATTGATAAAGTTTAAGCAATAAAAAATGCTATAATTAGCATATAGCAAAAAGTTCAGCGATTTAATAAAACCAAGGGTGAATACCTGATATTCTCTCCCGCGAGTATAACAACAATGTATGACAGTAGTGCTAGTGTAAGTACAAGTGCATGCAGTATCTTTACCCTTTTGACTACCCATGCATAAGACTAGCTTACCCGGCTTGACTACTCATGCTCATTAGTTGACCACAGAGGTTTATAATGGCTACAACCTATATACAGTAAGCATTACAGCGATTTAGGCTCAACTAGGCTTGGTTGGCTTAGAGTAGTTATCGCTACTTGACTACCTATAGCAAGACTGTTTTAGACCCACTTGACTACTCATGATGATATTACCTAGCTGAAAAGGCTTTTGAGCTGCTGTGAGACATTCTCGCGGGGCTTATGTAATTGTGAGACTGACTAAGCTGGCTTGATTACCCATAGAATCAGACAACTGTTTATCATCATCACCCCTACCCCCTTAACTACCCATAATCAATAGCAACCGCGCCCCCCGCTACTCTCTCTCTTGGTGACCCACACATTATGCCTAACCCTACCCCTTTGACTATCCATGAGCGCTTCTGCTGTTTGCGTGAATGCGATCGCGTCTCTCCTTCCTCCCATTACTGGTGACCCACTACTTATCGTGTAGCACCTCAAGCTCTGATTTCGATTCCTCAACCTCTACACTCCCAAAATCCCCTGAAACGCTCACAGGCTCTTGGTAGGCAGCAGGTTGGTAGGCAGCAGTTTTTATATACTCTATATTACCCGTGCTGCCTACCGTCACACTGGATACCGGAACTGTCACACACCAAGTTTTCTCAACCACCCCCCTGGCTTGTAGATTATGGGGTGCTGGGGTTCAGGGTAGGGGTGGGTCACCAGCTCCCATGAGAATGCCCCTAGAACCGTCGCTAGGGGCTGGGTGATAACAAACTACCTTGGGATGATTTGATGGGGGAAGTGGAGGCTTGTAGCACCGAAAGGTTTTTTTCCTGGCAACTCCAATCCTATGGCTGGATTCTAAGACCCTCTCGGAAATTTGCGGGATTTTTCGGGGAACTGGGGAGTGGGGGAGATGGGGTGCAAACGGAGTGCGATCGCGGACATCAAAGCTCATAGAACGCCATCGAACTCGTCAGCTTCTCATACGCCCTCTTGACGTTGTAGGTACGGAACTCGCCAAATGCATCCCTACTACCGTCAGTCCAGTATCCATCATGGGTTTTTCGCCAATCTGGGGATGCCTCAAGCTTAGCCTCTAACTGCCGCTTCTTTAAAGCTTGTTCCCGCTCTTGAGCTAGTCTCTCTTCAGGAAAGACAGCATTCTCAGCCAACAACCCCATTAACTTTGGAGGTTGCTGTAACAGCATTTCAACTGCTTTGAGCCTATCTGATGTCCGAGTGTCAGGGTTCTGGGCTATCTCCAAAAGGACATTGATACAATCCCCTGAATGCTTCGCAGCTTCCACTAGAGCTTGCTTATAGCTGTCTAAAACTTGCTCATGCCCCTTGAGGATGCGTTCCTTTGCTTGGTTTAACCCCTCCTGGAATTCTTCATCTTGGAGCCACCGATAAAGCGTTGACCGTGCCACACCCGCAGCGCTAGCAGCCTCCTGATGGCTGCAACCCGTCACCAGATTTTCAATTGCGATTAGCTGATTCTCAGAGAGAGCCATATGAGACACCACGGGACAAAATGAGACGGTATATTGTTATTTTTGTAGAAAACTATGGCAATAAAGTGATAACTTAGCAAGGAATTGAAAGCCTACAACTCCCATTATGCCTCGCCTTCATGGTTTATAACAAACACACACCTTACTGTCTCAAACTGTCTCACTGCTAGGTAAGGGATAATTCCCAATCCCCCGGTGCTATCAATCGTGGATTTTCAATCATAACCTGTATCCCTTGTGAGAGAAGGCTACACGGCTGTTCAAGGAACTATCTGATATTTTTGTTAGTACAGAGCAATCAGAAGGAAGCAAAAGCAAACTCTGTCATAATTTGGTCATACAACAACCGGGTAATTCTCTTGACCCCCATCAGCATAGACCTAAAAATGTGACCTTTTTCCTCACTCTCCTCTGAGATCCGCCTCAACCGTTCAAATTCAGTTTTAGAAATTTCTTCGTTTTTGTTGGTACATTGCACTTCAGGCTTAGGTAAGCCAGTTTGTTGGTTTTGCGGTGACACATCAGAGCTGGATTTATTAGAAATATCGGTTTGTTGTGTCACTACTTCAAAGCTTTGTATAGACTGACTTTCAGCTTGCGATACTCCCCAATTTTCGACCACAGATTTCCAGTCAAAAACAAACTCAGAAATCTTGGTATTAATTCGTTCAGCCACCGACTCAAAAATAGCTTGATGTAGGGGCTTAGCCTCTTTGAGGGAGTAAAAGCGTACTACCTCCCCATTAATTTTCTTGCGCTTACACTCGGTCTTTAGCCCAAATTTATCAAGCACCTTACCCAGATACTGGCAAGGATCAGCGCCCTGAGCGCTGACGCCAATATTCCGTTGGCGCTTGGAGTCTTTCCCTTTTTCCCAGAATTCCAGCACCTCTGGGGATTCTTTGTGCCAGCTATTCTCTGGGTTTAGGAACCAACCAATCCCCATCTCAAGCAAAGTATAAATCTGGAGCCACTTACTACGGTAGGTAGCTAGGTGGATTTTCTTTTTACAATCTGGCTCCTCAGGGTCAGTAAAAATGCTCAATTTCTTATACCAGCGCTGTTGCTGTAGCACCTTAGCGGCTTCTGGGTTTAGCAGTAGGAACTGAGATTCAATCCTGGAGATAAGATTTCGGTCTTTATTCTTGACGGTGTGAATGAACTCAGGGTCGAAAGCAGGCTTCTCAAAAGTGACTTTGATGGGGTGTGACACAACCCCGCTGGTTTTATTAGAAATATCGGGGGGTTGTGTCACGGGGTCAAACCCTTCTTTAGACTGGCTTTCAGCTTGTTTCACACCCTCATTTTCGAGGGTGTGATCACACCGTACTTGTTCCGTATTGTCAACCGTTGACTGTTGTGTGCTAGCTTCCTGAGTTTCTACCTGCTGTTGTACTGCTAATTTCTGTACTTCCTTGAGCTTCTCTGCAAATCCATCCTCCTCAGCTTTGACCCCATCAATTTCATAAATTTTGTGATTCGATGCTATCTCCATTGCTTTTGCAGGGGATAGCTTCCTCTGTTCCTGGATTGTTTTATCCTCGAACCCTGGTAGTCTTGAGAGCAAGCGAGATTTTGTAACTTGGCGGCGCTCATCGGGGGTTTTATCGTATTTTCGGGCAACTTTATCAGCTTCGCTGTCGGACAGAGTTTCTACTACGTAGGTACGCTCTGCTTCTTTGAATTGAATTTCCTCCTGTTCTTTTCTTAGATCACTAAGGTCATCTTCTCTTCCCCTGACAGTAACCACATCCCAGCCGCTGTCCCTCAGTGCATACTCAAGGCAAAGCCTGGGGTATTTCCGCTCAAAATTTTCTTTAGAGAAAATCCTACATTCAAATTCGTAATGAGCATCTAAAGATTTTTTGGCTAATTCCATCGCCACATTATGTAGCAGACTCAGTTTTTCATTATCACTAAGACCTGTTAAAGAAACCTTGGAGCAGTCGAGTGTATATTCCGCAAAAGCTTGTTGGAGCTGACCCGATGTTAAATTTTCAAAACCTATCTTTTTGTGCAAGCTGGAGTGGTTTTGACAATAAACAAATTTGATAGTTTCGGGGTCGCGATTCCTTCCTAGGAATTGAACTTGAGTATCTGTTGTTGCTACACCACAGAAAAACGCGAATTCATATTTAAAGAACCTTGGCATTGTGGATTCTATGGTCTCGATGGTCTCGGTGATTTCAGCATCGCTGATTTTTTTCATGTCGATACTGACTCCGCTTTCTGCACTAGGAGAAAGAATTACTGTATTGATGCCATACTTCAAAATAAAAGCTTTTGGATCGCGCAAGAATTCCTTGCCCAAATCTGTGTTTGATGTTGTACTATCTAACCGGAAGATTTTCCTTCCTTTCTTTGACAGCTTTGAATCCCATGCCTCACACTTGCTTTGTGAATCAGAGACTATGATGATGGGAACATCAGGCGGCAACTCCATCATTATGTTGTGGAGTTTGGAAAAATCATCGCCTTTTTCATCAAACTCAAACCACTCACCTACCTTAGAGGCAAAGCCCAGCTCAACATCGCCTTCTTGTGCCTGACGGTGGCGGCTTGACCCATCATATAGATAAATCTTGCCCCGATTACCCGTGTAGGTATTTTGAACTTTGGTGATTTTCCGTCCGCTGAGTTTCTGGAAATATTCAACAGTGCAGTCTGTTAGATTTCCGTCTAAGATAGCGAATGAATCGCCGTTTTGGAGTGAATCGATAACCCGTTGCTTGACGACCTCCCTTTGATAGCTAACAGCAGTACGGCTGTGGTGCAAGTGTTTCGCAACGCTCTCGATTTCATCAAAGGTGATTTTTTTGGCATCAAAATGATGCGGACAGAAATAACTCCAAGAATCCACCGCTCCAGCAATCCTTGATTGTGGATCTGCCAGCAGTACTAGCTCATTATTGGTTTTTAGATCCGCTTGAATTTGATTCCAATGTCTACCATTAAGTTTGTGACCATTGGAGCAAAATTGCTCTAACAAAACATTTCGATAACCTCCAATAACAGCCCCATCCTCAGGATTGGCTAAGTATTTCTGGTTAACCCAGTGGCTTTTTCCAGTTCCCAATCCACTCCGGATTGCCAGTCCCTCTCCAGGTTTGGGAGGTTCCCAATCGAAATATTGCTGATTAATGGTGTGGTCAGGAGTGAATTTTCTTAACTGGAGCCACTCTTGCCCGTGTTCAGTTTCGAGTGATGGGAAATTTAAGAGCAGTTCATCCTTGGTTTTACGCCTAACATGGAAGCCGATGTTGGGTAACTCTGGAATTGGCTTGAGATATTTCTTCCAAGAGTCATCTCCTTGTGCAGATTGGTTGCTATTGGTAGTGGTTTTGCTTTTCCTCCTAGTTTGTTTTTTCGATTCGGGTAACTGTTCCCACTGCCAATAGGAAACTCTCTTCAGGATTACTTCATCCGTTAAAGATGCCTTGGGGTTGCCTCTGTCAGCCTGCCTCCACAAGCTTTGAATTTCTCTGTCTGGTAAGGGTGGATTGCAACGGTGGCAATACTCTTCTAGTAGCTGATATCCATTGTTGGTATGTCTGATGCCTAGTTCATCAAGCCTACGGGCTGTGGCTACGAGATTGACAGCAAGCTTAAAGCCTTGTGGGTTTCTACCCGTAGTCCCTTGACTAACCCCGCTGCTAATTAATTCTTTGTCGTCACGAGTTAGACAAACCTCCAGTGGGATAGTATCCCCACTGTAATGGAACTTTCTTGGCTGTGGATTTATCTGAGGTTTCGGAAATAATTTCTCATCGGTCTTTGCTAGTAGTTTCCGTATTTTTTTACCACTGGCTTTGTCCTTAAGTAGTTTCCGAGCTTTCAACCAGCGCTCATTGCCTAGACCGTGCGGAAAATACCCCAGAGAGTCTAGGCAACGTTCAAATTCATTAGCAGAGTAGGCATGGTCAGAGCTAAATTCAAGACTAACTTCTTTGCCCCCACGACTGACCCCAGCTAATCGCATTTCCCTATTGGGATTTCCAATAGCCGGATCGCTACGGAAAAGGAGGATTAATTTACGCTGGAGTCTTTGCCAGTTAGCCGGGGCAATGTCCTCTGTGAGGCTGTAATAGAAGTGCAGGGATTTCCCGCCGCTGTAGATAACAATACTGGGGACTAGTCCGGTAGCTAGGGCTAACCATTTTAGTTTCCCCCACTGATGACGAATTGATTGCCCGTCTGTCTCTCCAAAAACACAGTTGATTTTCTTGACATCAGCGATGCGAGTACCACTAGTGTGGTTGGGGATGATGAAGATTTGTTTGCCTTTATGAGCAAGGGATTGAAACAGTCCTAGCCCATCTGAATAACATTTATCAGATTCCTTCCAGACTTTGTTTCCATCTGGATGCCGGAGAGGGTTACCATCCACAATTGGATTGATGCATTTCGTGGCTTGCAATCCCCAGTCGGGAGTGACCTTACATTTGTAAGGCTGAACGTTGTTAACTTTGACCCAAACCTCGTCACCAGGGAGATAGCCTAGCTTCTGCAACTGGTTTTTGGTTGCAGAAACTCCTGTGATGGAGGGGTGTGACTCAGGATTATATTCTTGCCCCGTTTGTAAATGTACGGGAAGGTTTTCGCTACCTCCAGATGCTTCTGATAATCCCCTCCGTAATCTCTTTCTATCTTTCGGGCATATTCCCTGCGAAGTCGATTGAGTTGAGCCTCCTGCTGTTTGTTCGATGTCTTTCCGAAACCTTTTGCCATAGCGCTTGTCCTTCCGATTTGAGTCAGTATGTGGAGTACCAAAGCCTTTAGTGTTGGGAGATGAAGCTCTCATGATTCACCCCCTATACCAAGCTCAGGATGAACAATTGGGTGTATTCGCTCTTAAACCCCCAATTTTCAAGTAAATTCAGGCAATCTGTTAGCCGCTTTTGTCTTTTCAGCCTCTTAAGCCGTTTTAATGGCTTAACCTCACGATATCCAAGGAATTTCTTGCAATCTTGGCAGTGGATGGATTCTTGATTTGGCTTCAACCCCGCGCCTAATTTGAGGTTCTCACTCCCGCAATGTGGGCATTTCGAGATGCAAGCGTCACTTGCATTTTGTGCTATACTTGTTACAGGTATTAGAGCCTGCATGAAAAATTCCTCCCTTCAGTATGAATGGAGGGCTTTTAGCGTATACGCATAAACAGGGCTTGCTATTCGTTGGAGCGAAATTTATCATTTAAGGTACAGCTTAAATAGAATTTGCAGTGATTTACCTGTTGGCGCAGGTAGCTCACTCACTAGTAGCTAGCCTTGCGGGGCGATAAGCTCAAAGCCCCCTTGGTTGTTTTTCTCTGCCTCCAAATTACCGCATGAAGGCGCTCGAAGGGAATGCATGAGATGTAAGTGGAAGCAAGTTTCATTAAGGGATGTTAAGCAAATCCTTTCTCGTAGCCTCCCCTAGTGCCTGTGTAGAACTGCCCATCCTCCCATTTAATCCCCTTCACTTTGCACTTAGGGGATACCCTCTTATTTTTTAGAACTGCTTCCTCTTGCACATTTGCGAAGTTAGAGAGTTGTTGCCAAACATTGTGGTAATGCTCTTTGATTGAACTATCATGCTTCGCTAAACTCTTTGTGATCCCCAGCAAAAAAGGGAGCCAATAGAAATCATTTCCAGTCTTTAACCCGGCTCTGTGTCTCTGTTTGGGGGTAAGAGGTTTTTCCTCCCCCTGGCTGACATAGATTCTCATTTGAGAGCGCAACAGCTTTGCTCTCTCAATAGCATTTTTTGTTGAAAATTTGTAACCTTCCGCTGCTCGAATAAGTTGCCCATCGAAATGCTCTTTAAATATCTCAAGGAAGAGATGGCGCTCTGTTTCTAGACATGGGTCAGAGATATCTTCTGTAAAGGCTTTTATGTCCTCCCAGCTAACTTGGACTAGGGCAAAAATAGCCTCAAAAACATTAGTTTGAGTCTCAAAGAGGGAGCGTTCAAAGTCGTTAATTTTCCCTTGGTTTTCTGCTCTCCGGAGCGGGTTGCCTCCCCCTCCCGCGAACCTTGCCTTAAGAGATTTTCCTAGAAGCTGAGCATCTCCCTTGAGCATCCAATACTTGATGGTTAAATCGTGGGAGCGGCGGTATCGCTTCCATATTCTATGAGTTGGCAATTTCTGGCAGAAACTATCAATCTCTCCTGCTAACTTCTCTTTGTCTGTTGACATTAATACCTCTTTTTTTGTCAGAAAAATTTAGAGACTGCTAGAGAATCTTGTGTCAAGTTTAATGTTCTAGACAAAAAACTTTGCTGTAGTCTCACCTCGCCTCCAAAACCTGTTCAGCAGTCAGCTCCAGTTCAGGAAAAATCCGAGAAACAATCCGCTGGCTACCCGTGAACTCAGTTGCCTGATACCTACCATTGACCAACACCAGTACAGTTACTGACCGTGCCTGGGGGTCAACAATCCAGTATTCAGGAATGCCCCGCTCCTGGTACTGTTGTACTTTATCAGTGTAGTCCCTCTGGTAGTTCTTATCCTTTTGGCTTTTGTAAGGGCTGACCACCTCAACAACTAACTGTGGGGGTGGCATATCGAGGGTGATAGTTTGCCGCTTCCTGGTCAACTCAAGGTGTTCAGGGCGTAACACAACTAAATCAGGGAAACGATTTTGCGTTTTACCTAAAACTTGTAATTCGTAGCGATCAACTTTGACTAAGCGGCGCTTGATGAATTGAGTAAACTCATCCCTTAACCAGTCAGCTATCCAGCCATTTTCTTCACTTTCTGGGGGCATTGGTCTCAGCTCCCCGTCAAATACTTCATAGCGGTTATCAGTGCCATCGTCATATTCGAGATATTGCTCAAAGGTCAGTTTTACTGGTGTGCGGGTCATTTACTTTCTCCCTGTCTGTGGATTCAGCAAGTAATTCTTTAGCCCAGTCTGGGTGAGCCTTCATCCATGAGAGCCATTGGGTTAACAGTTGCTCATGGCTTACCGGGGTTGCTTCAGTCATTACCTAGCAATGAACCCCAAAATCTACATTCAAGGCTTTTTCGATACGCCTAAGGTGTCTAATCTGGTAGGCTCACACCGAAATCAACCCCTAAGACTTTCTCTATACTTCTAAGTGTCTCTTCAGAGATAGAGTCGCGTTTTTCCTGCTCGATCTGATACCAGTAACTTATCGATATCTTGGCCAACGTTGCAAGTAGTTGTACTGAACGAGGGTCTTGTTCCCGTGCTTTTTTGATTTTTTGACCTAACTCAGGTACTTGAATTCTAATCTGCTTGAACACTTCCATTTGGGATAGGTGTCTACAACCATCCATTCTACTGGCATTTAAACTACTCAGGGTGAGCCACACAGCATTCATTTTTGTTTTATTGTACTCATAGTGTTGTTATTTTTGTTGTGTACTGTTAGTATAACACTATCAGCGCAAGATTGCACAGTCTTCAAAAAGCTGTAAGCCTTGTTGCTCAGTAGGTGCGCGGTGCTGCGAGGGACTCAGTATTGAATCAGTCCACAACTGCTGTAACGCGCACTTACAACTCAACACAAGCAATCAACACGCATCTGCAATTAAACCGTGCAATGCCATCGTGCCTTGAACCGGTTGCAAAATTCAGTTAAGCAACATGCAACATGGGAGCCCAAATAGACGAGCCAAGAATTTTCTACGAAAGAGCTGTAGGTAAAAGGGTTAGTGATTCCCACTGGACGGCGGTCAAAAAACGTCTCACCGACCAAGGATTGATGGTCAATGAGGATAACGTTCTTTTCTACGCAAAACTCAAGAAGTTAATTCCACGGGCTACAGGAATCCAAAAAGCTTTAGAAGCCTACAACAAAGCTGAAAAACTGTTAGTTTCGCCTAACAAGATTTCGGGATTAGAAGTGCTGGGTATCCTTGCTAGCCAAGGTATTAATCCTCACAAAGGGACAATTTCTAGATGGTTTTCACCTGTGGGTGGATTCCGCAAGACTCGATTTTACTTACCCGAAAAATTAATCCCAGTACTGACGAAAGCTTTTATCTATAAAGCATCAAACACAATCAAATTAGGAGCCTAATCATGGACAAATTCATCAAGCGTATCCAATCCCGTGTATCCCGTCAAGGAATCAAAGTTACAAAAGACCAAGTACGAGCCGTTTACTCGGAATTAGTAGAAAAACTAGAAACTCCTACTGAACAAGAGATTCAGGCAGTAACAGAACTGCTTTGCTCACAAAAGCAGGAGGTAGAAAACAACTCTATCACACCACTAGAAACACAAGAATCAATCCAGGAAATACCTCAAGAAACCATGCTGCAAGCACAGCCCCAAGCACAGCATCATAATAATCAACTAGCTACTACCAACCAATCAGCAATTCAACAAACCTCAGATGACCAATCAGCCATCACTCAGGAGGCAATCAAGCAAGCTGTAGAGCAACAGTTTGGCGGTCAAAATGTAGCTACCAAAACTGCAATCTTGAACTACGTTGCTCAAGACACTTTTTCAACCGCACAAGAGCTACAATCTTCACTGAATAAGCTACGCAACATGAGGCTTGATATCCTCATGAAGCTCATTTCTGACCATAACAAATCCTCTGATAGTGACGAGTCCCTACTCAAGCAAGCATTGCTCACTGCCACCGCCAAAAGGCAACAGGAGACTCAGGATTTTTTCGACAACTTCGAGACTCAAATGAGCGACATGAGAGCAGCATTCGGGATTTAATTGGTACTCTTTCTAGTGATAATAGGGCTAAAATGCTAGCCCTACTGAAAGAGGTTCAAACAACTGAAACAGAGGAAAAATCAACCGTGCTAGCTACTTTAACGAAATTCTGGAATTTTTTGAATAAGCCTTTATTTGAGGGCTGGGAATTGGATTCAGAATTTTCAGAAATCATGCGTCTCTCGCTGCAACAACTCACCCTTTGAGGGAGAAAAATAAATGACTCAGTTGCTCATTGAAATTACTGCTTGGATTACAGCTTTTGAATTAATCGCACACTTAGTTCTGGAGGCATCATGAATTTCGACGAATACCAACAACAAACAGAGGGAACTTTTCAAGCACCCCCTAGCCTTGAAGCTCGTCTAAGCTATCTTACATGGGCACTAGGAGTATCAGCGAAAGCTGGTGAGTTAACTTGGCGAGTCACCGAGCTTATCAATCACGAAGATGGGATTTTAGATTATCAAAGTTCAATTCAAATCACAGAAACAATGGGATTTTTGCTGTGGAATATGGCGCGTCTAGCTTCAGAATTTGGGATTGAATTGAATGACATTGCCGTATCGAACCTGCAAAGAATATCTAATCTGAATAACCCTTAATGGAGAGTAGCGCTCTCCCCGTCCAAAGTTTGAGCGCTACCCCCAAATACCAACAGTCCCAAGGCATAAGGCAACCCCAAGACAAATCAATTATGACACAAACCACCACAGCGCAAGATTTCGAGCCGTTACCCACTTACCAGCAAACCAAAACCAGTAACGAAAGCTGGATAGCTGTAGCCACTGTCAAATCGGAAGCTGATGGGACTACTACCCAGCGCTTACAAATTATCAGCAAGCGATAGAGTCAGTAGCCGGGTGCAACTCCCGGCTTATTGCTATGGAAGAAGAAGCCACTTTCCAGGTAAATGAAGCCCAAGTAGAAGAAACATTTGAACAGTTTGATTTTGATGATTACCTATTGGATTTACTCGAAACTGTAGACGACAAACAACAGAAACTGCAAGTATTACACGGTGTTTTTCAGCATAAATCGGAGGAATTAAAATGCCAAGACCTAGCCTAAGTAGAAATGCTTCACAGCGTAGAGGTAAATCTCTAGCTAAGAAAACCGTAGGCGCTGCTAAGAGTGCCACAAAAACAGCATCTAACCTGGTTGATAAAGCTAAATCAACAGTACAAAAAGCAACATCGGACGTTGATAATCTCGCTCTAGAATTTACTTCTCCAAGCGAGGTAGAAGGGCAGTTGCCGCAATTTAACTCGGAACAATACAAAGTTAGTGACCCTCTGAAACCTTCTGAAGCAATACCTCAAGTAACGCAAGCTGAATTTGTATCAGCTAGTAGGATTTATGACGGTGGTATGAGAGCGCTTCAATTGACTGGGAAAGCTTTTGATTTAGCCAACCAGCGATTCCAAGTTGAAGGTAAAAAGGCTAAAGCTTTTGGCGCTGGAGTCCAAGCGGCTACAGCATTTGAGAAAGTTAAAGGTGACCTTAGCGACTATCAAATTCAGTTACAAACTAATCAGCAAAAATCTACTGAACTGGGGACGGCGAAATTACGCACTACTACAGCTCAATCAATCGCAGAAGAAACAGCGAAAGAAATGAATGAAAAATTAGCTCAAGCTCAAGCTAGTGCTGAATTAGCAGCTTTGCAGACTCAGGAGAAACAAACCAAATTAGCTGAATTCAAACTACTACTAACCCCTCAGGTAACTAAGCAATGAGAAAACAGATAATCATTGGTGGATTAACTGGATTCAGCTTAACTGTTTTAGCACTAACAACCGGACTGCTCAAGCCTACAGTTAAGCTGGTAGCTTTGAGCAGTCTGGGGATTATCCCAGTTAGCATAGCAGTTAGTGAAAGTATCCACCGTAAAGCCAATAGGAAAGTTGAGAAGTTAACTAATTCCTTAAGTGAGGCCAAAGCTAAAGTGAAGCAGTTAGAGGCTGTTCAGGAGGACAACGGTAAGCTCTCTCAAAGTTTGAAGGATTTACAGTTTAATTTGACCAACAGTCAGAATGCTTTATTCCATCTGGAAGCTGAGTATAAGAAACTGCAATCCTCATATCAAATTCAGAGCGCCCACTGTGAGGAATTACAAGTCAAGTCAAAAAATCTAACATCCCAGTTAGAGGAATATGAGGTGACCTATTCAGATGAGTTGGAGCGTGAAATCAAGCTAGGGATCTCAGAATACACCACTAAAGATAGAGAAGCGCTCAAGGCTAAGTACAGAGCAATTCTGGAAGAAGGCGAGGCTATTTATCAGGAAGCTCTGGAAGTTAGTGAGAAGTATAAGGCTTGGGCTCATGAGGTTGCTAAGCGTCACGTCGAGCGCAAAAATTACATACTAGGGCTCACAGGTGAGTTCAATAAGAGGATTGGGGAAGCTCAAGGAGCTTGGGATACTGAACGAGGGCACTTGCTCACCCAGATTGAAGCTCTCAATGAGAAAGTGGCAAGGCTCCAGCAAGAATTAGCCGGAGATTTAATTGAACCTGAGTATGGTCAGTTCGGTTACTCAGTAGAGGGAAAGATAGCCAATGATATAGCCCGTTGGTGTTGGGATAACTTGCAAGTCCCCTTGTCCGTCAAAGGCTACCAGAAGCGTTCAGACGGGACTGTAGACACTGGATATGGTTACAGTAACTCAACCCCAATAGAAGCGCTCTTACGGGATTTACAGAAGCACTCAGATAACATTGCTAGAAGCCTAGGTATCCACAAAATCGTAAACGTCCGCAAACTTGAGATAGCTGATTTATTGGTTCTCAGCTTCCGTCGTGAGCCAGCAATCAAAGAAGATGACCTCAAGCGATTATTGACTCCAATAGACAAACTAGCTACTCAAGTAATCCGAGAAATGTCTCGTAAGGGAACTGTGAGAATCATGGGAGCTACTGGGGATGGTAAAGGTGTTTGTGCTCGATACCTCTTATCAAAGATAGTCACTACTCTTTCTTGGTATATCAGGCTTCATGACCCACAACATGGCAGTGAACAAGACCATTGGGGGATACCTAAGGTTAGTAAGTCTGGGAAAGAACTTAAGCAAGCTCTTTCTTCTATTACTGCTCAAATGAAAGACAGGGAAGTTACTAAGATTCATTCCCCAGTCACTTTAGACATCCTAGATGAGATTGACACCCAGTTAGAGAAGGAAGATAAAGGACAGTTCCTCAACCTAATTTCTCGAATTCGTCACTTGGGAATGAAGCTAATCTTGATTGGTCAAAACCCCAAAGTATCTAGAGCTGGTTTTCAATGGTCAGACATGGCTCAAATGATAGCTTTCTATCAAGGTTCTAGTTCCTTAGATGCCATCAAAAATAATCCAGCCTTAGAACTAAAGAAGGATATCTTACTCAAGCAATACAATGAGATATCGAGTGTGTTTGAAGCCAAGAATGAGTGGCTTGATGACCACAAGAAACACTACTTTGGTCTTTGTGTGATTCCTGGAAAGAATCCACAGTGGTATGAACTACCTATAGCAGACGAAATCGAAATTGATAGGGATTTACCAATAATCGGTAAAAAGTTTGAAATTACTGTTAGTAATCAGGAGTTTGTAGAAAGACAATATAGCGCCAAAGTAGAGCCGTCCGTAGTGGCTGAGGGTTGCCAAGAGCCAAATAGTGGCAAAGCTGAAATCATTACACAGCAAGAGATGGCAAGGAATTCTGCCCCCCCGTCCGTAATCTCCCATGTAGGGGGTAGCGCCAAGAGTTGCCATACCGCCAAAACTATCTGTAAAAAACATCCAGGTGTGGAATTGAGACAGGGAAAAGATGGACGCTACTATTGTCCAGGATGTAAGAAGAAACTGCGTAAGGATGAGCTAACAGTGGAGATATAGATATGACTTTTGATGATAGCGCTTACAGAGATAAACCAGGTTTCATCTATCTCATCCATGCCGTAGGGACTGACAGATACAAGATAGGGCTAACAACGCGCTCAGTAGAAGCCAGGTTTGCGGAATTAAACAGTTCTCAGTCACCATTCCCTTTAGAGCTGATTGATTGGTTTGAGACTGGTGATGTCACAGAGGATGAGAAATACTTCCATGAAAAATACTCAGGTTATAGGGTTCATGGAGAGTGGTTTGTGTTTGATAAAAGGACTCTCTCTAAAGTGAGAAGAGAATATCAAGATGATGTTGGTTTCACTTTCCCTAAACTGCCTAGGATGACGCTACCAGCGTTCTCAAGACTACCTACAATCAATCGGAATAATATTGCTTTAGCAATGGCTAGTATCGGGGCATTATGGTTGATTGTAGTGATGTCAGGATGTCAGCAACCTAGCAAGGGTCTACCAGATGTACCCGATCCACCACCGCCAAGAAGTCAATTGCTTTGAAAATTACAATCCCCGTCAGAGAATTTCCCTGGTGGGGTTTTCAGTTTTCTGGTGAGTAAAATCTGAGGGAGGTGATGGGGTGTCGGGATACACTCTTTTCCCGACAGTTGACAACATACTCAATGCTGAAACTGCTCCCCTAACTTGCTCTGGCTTGACCTCCAAGTATTTTTGTAGTTGAGAGAGATTACGGTGTCCACTAACCTCTTGTATTATTCTCAATGGTATTCCTTCATTGGACATCTGGGTTAAGGCAGTTCTCCTAAAACTGTGGGTACTGACTCCCCTAATTCCCACCCGTTGGCAAGCTTTTCTCAGTATCCTAGCTGCTGAATCTTGATGGATATGCCCCGTCCCATTCAAACCAGGGAACAGAAACCAACTTCTCGGTGATGGATAGTAATCCAGTAACAGGATACGCAACTCTTCAATTACTGGGATTGCTCTGGTTGCTAGCTTGCCCTTGGTGTCCCCTTTACGGAAGGTTACCTCAGGATAGATAATGCCCTTGCGCTCATAGACATCCGTGGTTCTGAGGCTACAGCATTCTCTGATACGACAGGCTGTGTAGAGACAGATGCCGAACAAAGCGCGATCGCGATCTGATTGCAACCCATCACTAAAGAGCAACTGAATCTCAGACTGAGTGAGAATTTTAGCTTTTCCGTGGCGGTCAATCTTCATGGAGATACCCCACTCTTTCTACTCATGGTTTACAGCAGTGGGGTATCTCCTGTCTAGTTTTTGATACATTCAATATCAGTAATCTGGTAGACCATATAGGACATAAAAGTAGCGTCCAGCTTCCCTTCCTTATCAAGATGTCCTAGCCAATCAGAATAGAGGGAATGTTTCTCAGTCTTGATTTTGGTAGATTCCGGTAGTAGATACCATTGGCACTCAGCATAGACAGCCCTGAGTCCCTTGTAGTTAATTCCTTGGTACTTTTCCATCGCACGACTTAAAGCCATACCAAAAGCTCTGTTTGTAGCTAGGCGATCGCGTTTCTGCTCATCCCCATCAATCCTTCTTCCTTCCTTCTCCAGATATTCCAGCGCTGCAATTAGCTGACTGGCTGGGAACAGAGTAGGAATGTCATACTCATCGGCTGCCCCATCAGCTCCCCTGGTCTTGGCTTGACCAGAAAAATGCAGTTCATATTCTCCAGTTACCTCGAACTGACCAAGGGCATGAACTTCTACCATCCTCCTGCCAGTTCCAAGGGCAAAAGCTATCGAAACTGATGTCCAGTGAGGTTCAAAGCCTTCCATCAAGTCTTGTAGGGTTTGGTGACAATCATTTACCAGTTGAGTGATGCTGATGGGAGTCTTATCTCGGTTTTTCCCCTTAACGGTTTTCCTGTAATTTTTGCTGAGCTGGATAGAATCTTCTTTCTGGAAGCTGAGCAGCTGAGAGTAGAAATAGTTAACCAGTACGAACATTGTCTCTTTGAGCAAAGGGATTTCGCTGGCTACCAATTGATAGAGAGCATCCTTGATTGAGTTACGGCGGGACTTGACAGTGGAAAATTCATACTCTCTCATCTCAGCTCGTGCGACTGAAGCAACTATGGGGTTGATACCTTCCTTCATGTCAGCAAGGTTACTCCCAATCTCTCCTATTTCCCTTAGTCGCTGGTAGGTTTTGGTGGCTATCTCAGAAATGGTTATCTGGTAGTCTTCATTCTTTTTGAGTTGCTCCAAAGCCTGCTTACCCTGTTCCCTCTCCACTTTGTCAGCATGGAGGTAAGCTCTAGCATTCTCCAGTTCCTTCCAGGATTGCTCTATAAGTTCAGCTTTTTTGAGCTTATAGTGTCCTGGTATCCCCAAGGGTTTAGCTATCTTATCCCTGACTTGCTTAGAAGTCATTTGTGCCAGCTCATCGTAGGTCAAGGGGAGTAGGTCAGCAATGGTATCGAGCAGCGTTGTCAATCTGATAGTGGCTTGCATAATGTTATACTTTCTGCGCTTCAACTAAAGCATAACAAAACAAATTGGAGATTTGTGAATGTATAACAAATACAAGGGTAGTCAAGTGGGTATAATTAGAGTTGCTTATCAATAGTCATCTGGGTATTGCTATGGGCAGTTAACATAGCTATACTAAGGATAGTTGAAACAGAGTTAACGGACTATGCCACGCAAGACACCAGTTTGGAAAGAAGCAATGCCTACCTTCAATGGGCTTATTGATACCTCTAAAAATGAAGCCGATATACAAAGCGCCTGTTCCTATATAAAGCAAGCTGTAGTTGAGTCTTACCCAGACACCCCTAATAGCCGCCGCAATCCGATGTCTTCTATCAGGAAAGCTGTCAGAGAGAGGTATCCCGCCCAGAGTGGAAAAAGTCCCCATGAAGGAGTTCCCTTCCCCTACTACTTCACTGATGCTGGCAAGGGTAGAGTTGAGCGCTGGGAGCATTTGGCCCTCTTGCACTTGCAGGAAGATTGGAATTTGAAAGATGATTTTTCTTCTTCAGATACTATTACCCCAGTACCCTCTACTGAGAAGCAATCAGATACTATTACCCCAACGCCAATGAATGAAACTAGCATCGATATCTTCAGTGAAGTTGGTTTAGAGGGTGAGGAGCTGGATACTGTCAAGCAAGCCCTTGGTGATGCTGATATCAAGGAATGGGTAAAGCAAGCCTTACTCCAACGTGCCAAAGCGATAAATGCTCTCCATGAGCGGCTCAATGAAGATTTGAGTATGGTCAATAGTGAGGAATTGATGAATGACAAGAAGTATCGAACCAATCCCAATGCCTCACGAGAGTTAGCCAGTCGCGCTGTCAGAGCAATTAAGGACTGGAATTACAATCGGCCAGAGCACAAGTGGTGCATAACTAACAAGCTGATTAGTGAACTAACTGGTGTGACCCCAAAAGCGATCGCCAAGGTTGTAGAGGGAATGGGAATTGAAGACTACAACGCCATGCAGGGACTGACTCCAGTGGTCAACCGTCAAATCAAAGCAGTTGTAGGAAGTATTTCTGAGGTGGTCAGCATAGCTGATGTGTTGGGAGTTGATTAAAAGTGACTAAATCATTGAACGTTCAATTTTTTCTTCAGGACTAATTTCTCTTTGGTTCATTAATTCATTTATAGTACTTATAACTTCATCTTTAAAAACTTTACCTATTGTTCAATACTCTCTATTTGTGTCTCTCCAATTTGTGCTATATCTATAGCTCTTGCTTTGATAAATTCAGCGAATCCGTAAATTTCATTTAGGCTTGAAATTGCCTTCTTTGCTTCTTTTTTGTTGAGGTCTAAGATGCCAATTGTCTTTTTATTTGGAGAGAAACGAAAGCGACAGATAGTCTTGTGAGTTTTCCCATCTAAATTTACCCCAAGGTAGCCTTTGGTGTCTTTGCATTGAATTCTCTCGATATCAATGGATTTACACAAAATTGCTTTAACAATACAAAAAGCTTCCAACTTTTCTTCAGTTGTAACTAATCCATCGTTATCAGAGAAAACCTCGGTTTCGGAATCTTGAATCTCAACTGCTGTCCTTGAATGCTCTACATTTATCGCAGCAGCTAGTCTTTCTGTAATACGTTCGTTTATAAATTCTTTTAGTGACCGCTTAGTAATTTCTTTAAATCTCTCTGTAACAGATGCAACCACCCTACGAGGATAAACTTGACTAGCAAAGAACTTTGCAAATTCAGGAGATGGTTTAACTAGCTGTTCTGCCATAAGACGCTTAATTTCTTTTGTATAAAGAAGAGTTTGAGCAACATCTCCCAGTTCATCAGGGTCAAACCTTGACTTAGAAAATCGTTTAAGTTCATTTATAGTAGAGTCGCTAAAATCCAATATACTAAACTCAAAAAAAGGCTTTTCATCCATGATGTTCGGCTTTTCTGTATCAGTGTAAAACCGATATAAAATGCCATTTGTCAGAACAGTAAATTTGGCTGTAGTCGTATGAAAATAACGGTGTAATTGAGAGCGATGTTTTGGATTTTCCAGCCCCCTACCACACCATTTGCACTCAATTAAGATAGCTGGTGTCTTGTCGATGATGATTGCATAATCTACCTTTTCCCCTTTTACACCCGGTACATCAGCTGTAAACTCAGGACAAACCTCCCTAGGATTATGAACGTTGTACCCTAGAGCCTTGATAAATGGCATTACGAAAGCAGTTTTAGTAGCTTCCTCAGTTTCAATTTCTTCTCTTAGTTTTGAGACTTGCTGAGAAATTGATTTAATTTGGTCAATAAAGTCCATAGTTACTCAAAAATTTAGATTTTTCCTCCAGTCTGTCTTGTGGGGAGCGAGGGTAGTTGTGATTTGAGCAACAGGACTCACGCTCCCCCCTATTCTTATAGAAAACTGCGATCGCTTCCAGCACCGCTCTTTTGCGATCAGCTACGCTGGTGCCGTAGGCAATCGCCTACGGTAGCGATTGGACTTTGGACAAAAAGATAATAGTTTGCGTAAATATTACGCAAACTTATTATTGCAGCCATAGCTTCTCTATCTCAGCAATAATCCTTCGCTGAGAAACGGCTCACTCAGAGACTGGAGGAGCATTGTTCATGGTACTTTTATCTTTTTATTTTTACATTTTTGCTGTTTCTTGATAACTTGATGGCGAGTTCGAGGCACTTTTTTATCACCCTTAATTCGTCCGGGAGAAAAACCTCGAAGTTTGGGGGATTTAGCCGGAGTCCCCAACTGCGAAATAATTCTGTAAAAGTCCCTCTGAACCAAGCTGGGTGTGATTTTCACCGCTTCAGTTGGACTCAAATAATATTCCCACGGACGGGGTAAAACAGTAGCTAATTTCCTCGCTTTCCACAAATTGACGTAAGATAATAAGGTCAGTTGAAACCAATTTTCTTCGTGATGTACTTCAGGGGTAGAATAAGCAGTCATCAACAATTTTTGTTTACCAAAACGAAAAAGATGTTCCAAGTCATAACGTTGTCCATAAGCTTGATGACATTCGTTCAGACTTAACTCATGACGGCGAGAACCAATGACAATCAGCCACATAGGTTTCCAGATAGTTTGGCTTTGGTCATCACTAACCACAACCTGAAGTAATCGAAACGGATGCTTGTGCATCTTATAATTTTTAGTTCCTTTCATTAACAATTGGTTCCAGCAGGAGAGCTTGAGATTAAGTTCCCGCCCCTTTTTAGTGATAAAAGTTGAGTAGAGTACTTCATCCGGTTCAGTCCACGTTGTCTCGTCGTTTAAATCAAACTTATCTCCATACCAACGGGGATGACCGCAAGATTTAGCTGTTTCTTCTGACGGAATAAATTGCCGATAAAAAACACGATTACTTCGGACACGACTGATGGTTATTAAGTTTTCATACTTGACTTGCTCGCCAAGAAAATCTCGTTGACTGTAGAGACTATCCGCAACCAAAACTGATAACTTATCTTTCCAAGGAACTGAAGAATGATTGAGAATTTTTTTTAGTTGCTTCTGAGCTACAGAAATATCTTTTTCCCCAGAAGACACACGTTGTCCTGACAAAGGAATGACCCAAGGTGCATTCCCCGTTTCTCCTCGTTCAGGCAAGGCAGCAACTACCGAATATGCATGACCAATATTGATAGGCTTATTCCCTTTGATAGGATTGGGTTGATAGATATAGGTTTTGTCTGATAAAGTAGCTGAATAAGGCCGTGGGTAAGGAGTTACATCTACTCCAAATAAATAAAATTGGCGAGAAGCAGGTGGAGGTATAGTAGCAGAAACAAGGTAGAATAAGCCATCAATAGCTTTTTCATAATCAGGATGATTGGGAGGAGGTAAAAAATCTTGAATTGCCTTATATAAACTGTTATAATTTCGGCGAAATAAAGGATTCAGAGATAGTTCAGCTACTGAAGAGGCTTGGCAGTTTGACGAGAGAGAATCTAGTAGTTCCATGACCGAGGAACGCCGGGAACCAAGAGCCTGATAGAGTTGGTCTCTCCAAGTCCAAAAATCCGGTACAGATTGACTTAATTTTGACTGAATCATTAGAAAAAAGCAATAAAATTTAGTTTGCGTAATACTTACGCAAACCTCTATGGTAAACTAGTTGTTGCTCAATCGGTCAGCTAATGCCCCAAAATAATTCCAAGAAAACCAACCAAGAAGCCTCACTCAGAGCCAAGCAAATCAAAGCATATATTCGGAAGTTGAAGCGAAAAATACAGAAAATATATTCGGAGGGAGAAGTGGCTCCACCCCACTGTCATGTGATTCGTTATCAAACCAAGAAAAATGATAAAATCTACTGGTATTATAAATTGCAAGCGGTTGAACCACTTTTTCCGACTGCCACTGATAAAAATAAAAAAAGCAAATATTTATATTTGGGAAAAGCTGGAAGTGAAGCTCATCTTGATGCAGTTGATAAAGTAACGAGAAGAGGACTTATTGACGAATTAGAAAGGGTACTCAATTCTCTTGAGGAAAGTTATTTAGATGTTTGTTTTGGAGGGGAAACTGAGCCTGACCCCTCTTCTGAGACTAAGGGATTAAAAGAAGAGTAACACCTTCCCCTCAGACCTGAGATTAACTAGGTAAAATTAATCTCAATAATAGTTTGCGTAAATAATACGCAAACTATGTTTTTTTTGTCCAAAGTCCAAAAAAGTGGGGAGAAATTGAGTAAATACAAACACTTAGGAAAAGCTGGAAGTCCCGCCCATATTGATGCTGTTCTCCAAGTGGCCTCAAGAAATCAAATTAATGAGTTACAACGAGCAATTAACTCCC
>JAAHHL010000410.1 GCA_010672185.1 Caldora sp. SIO3E6
TAGTGAAAATTCCGCTCAGGACTAGATCTCTCCCCAACCCACGAATCCTGGTTTAGAAGTTGAGCAACTTGTGGGTGAACTTGAAGAATCCTTCACTCGTGATGTGGAAGCCTATTATGGACGAACAGGTGAGACTGAGATTAAAACCCTAGATCAAATCCGCAATGAACTACTGCAAATTGAAAAATTGACAGGAGTCAAACCAGCAATTATTTATACCTTCTTCTTTGACAAAGATATAGATGATGAGGAGTTAAATAAATTAGAAAAAAGGATTAATAGTTCAGAGGAACAGGCATTAGTCAGACCAGATTCAGAGACTTCAAATCTTCAATGGGAATTTTTTCCCCAAGGAGAAGCGACTGAATACTCTACCATTAAAAGATTTTTGCCTGAAGAAAGACATGATGATGACAAATTGGTACTCTTATTAGTAACAGCTCGGCATAAACCTGTAGTCAAACGAGTTGAAGGAGCAACACGAAAGGAGGTGTTGAGCAAGGCAAGAGTATTTAAGACTGATGTAGTAACTACGGCTAAGCTAGAGTTAGAAAGAGCTCAGACTTTTTACAATTGGCTAATTACTCCCATAGAGGATGATTTAGGTAATAAAAAAGTAGATAATTTAGTATTTGTTATGGAACGAGAATTGCTTAATTTGCCACTAGCAGCTCTCCATGATGGAACAGAATACTTAATAGAAAAAAACTATAGTGTCGGTTTGATGCCCAGCATGAGCATGACTGATACCCGTTATGTTGATATCAAAAATGCTCCTATGTTAGCTATGGGAACTGGCCGTTTTGAAGGATTCAGTGATTTAAATAATTTACTAACTATACCCCTACAAATAGCTGGAATTAGAGAGATATGGAACCCAACAGAAGTTACACCTCTAGAAGATGAGAAATTTACGATCAAAAATCTAGATCAAGCACTAGTAGAACAACAAAATCTTGGTATCGTTCACCTGACAACTCATGGAAAATTTGAAGCAAAAGCTACGAATTCTTACATTCAGTTTTGGCAAGACGAGCGGCTAACACTTGAGGCTATGGGCAACCGAAAATTTGAAGTACCTCCAGTAGAATTGTTAGTTCTAGCTGCTTGTGAGACTGCATTAGGAAGCAAAAACCCTGATGTCAATTTTGCCGGGGCAGAATTAGGTTTTGCTGGACTTGCTAATCAAGCCAAAGTTAAGTCTGTTTTAGCAAGTTTGGTTAGCGACGTTAACGAAGTTGGTACTCTAGGGTTGATGATCAGATTTTATCGAGAGTTAAAAACAGCACCGACTAAGGCAGAAGCACTGCGGCGGGCACAGTTAGCGATGTTAAAGGGAGAAGTTGTAATAGAAGATGGTAAATTAAAGGGCTCTGGATTAGACAATGACATACAACTACCAAAAACATTAGCAGAAGTGTTTGACAAAAAAGAACTTTCATACCCTGCTTACTGGTCTTGGTTTACCATAGTTGGAAATCCTTGGTAGAATTCCGAAGAAACACATTCAGCCGCAAGGGGGCTGGGGGAAGCATTTGGATTGATATACTTGGGACTATATGGCTAAATTGTCACCCAAATGCGAGAGACCCTAAATAAAACCAAATGATAGCAGTAGGGGTGAAGCATTGGCGCTGGCAGATTACCCCTTTGATGAAAACCTTTCTTCGCCAATGCTTCACCCTTCCCGAATTTATGCCAGAGCGATTTCAACCCACATTCCGCAGTCTCCGGGCGTTGGGCGAAGCATTTGGATGGAGATACTTGGGACTATAGGGCTAAATTGTCGCCCAAATGCTTCGCCCCTACAGTCCCCCAAATGCTATGGTGCTACGCACTATGCTGCGCTCTCCGCACCTTCACCCAAGCTACATCATCTAATTGGTTGAATTAGGATTACAGTATTCAGTAGTTAATTCTTGCCGCTGATTGGGTGATATCGCCCCTGGAGTGAATAACACCCGCACAAAATCGTAGAATAATCCGGGCTTCTCTGATGTTTCTTCGGCAAAATACCAAGCAAGTTCCTCAACACTCATAGTTGAATCTATGCCCTCAGCAATACGGCTATACCCTTCACTATCCATGACTTCAAATTGGAGAATTGGATCAAGAGTCTTGGTAACTATGGTTCCATCTTCTGCCGTTTCTTGATAGGTTACTGAATAATAGTAGGTTTGACCCCGCTCTAGGGGCTTACCGCCATAAAAAATGCTCTGCTGAGTTTGTTCGTGGGGTTGTAAGTTATAGTCCCAAAGAGGTTGATCTTGATCAAGATGCTCTACTTTAATATTAGTAACAGTTCCTTGCCAGACAAATAGCGGACGATCGCTCCAGGTAATAACTGAGGCTCTGTTAGGGGTAATTGAACAAAATTTTGCCCCTCCCATTCCACTGGTCTTTTGCCTTTCCCCAGTAACTCTAGAACGAATCTTCTTCCAGATTGATCCCTGTGCTATGCCATTTGTCCTTCTCCTTTCGCCAGTAAGTATAGAGGGAATCTTCGCTGAAGAGGCTGATAAACTGAAAGTCGTTATTACCCAGGGGACACTGATTAAGCCAACGGCAGCTAAGAGTAAGGGATTCCGAATGAATTTACGCATTGTACTTTCTCCTTAAAAACCAAACAATATCTGTCCAAAACATGAGTAGCGGTAAGCAAACAGGGATAGAAACGGGAACTGAAATATACATCTGATGGACAACTACTCCGTATATTGCTGTCGCCAAAACCAACAATAATGTCACTTGTTGCCGATGTTTACGTTTGAGTTTCAGTAAGATCAGAGTCGTTCCTTTGCCCAAAAATCCTGCTAGAGCCACCATGATAGATCCACGAATTAACCAAGGGGGAGTAATTCCTGTGTTCTCCTTCAGCCAATGGAGATAATAGTTAGCTAAGTAGGCATTGATTTCACCTCCCGTTAAATCCTCAGGGCACTCTTTTTTTTCTTGAGTCCTTAAATTATGAGAAAAACACCAATAATTAAAAGCTAAAGGCAGATCAAAATTATCTACAGCACCTTGATAAAGCTCACTTTCATATCCTCCAGGTGTGATAATGACAATTCCCTGCTTGAGATGTGCTAATTCTGGATCTGTTAGTTTACGGGTGAGTAAGGCTTCAGCAGAAATCGGTTGGTAAATATTTTCCGCAGGAACAGAAAAATCAATAATTGAATGTCTCCACCAGGAAGCATAGATTGGTGGTTGAGCAGGAATTAAATGGTTCGGATTCTTTTTTAAATTAAGAACCTCGCTGATTTTAGTTTGAAAACCCCTCTGTTGATTATCCTGGGTATCTGTTTGACTAGTTAACAGGAGCTGGGATGGTGATAAACCCTCTACAGCTTGCTCCTTTAAGGCAGAGGAAAGTGCCAACAGATAAGCAAAAGGACTCTTGTCCTTACAAGTCGGCTCAAAATTCCATTCCACATCCCACGGTTTAAGATTAGTATAGCCCTGTAAGCTCCAGTTTAAACTAGCAATTTCCTTAAATAATGGATATTGCTGTTCTTCATTTTCAGCAAACACAAACCAAATATCCTGCTCCCGAACAGCTGATTTAATTTCCTCAGCAAGTTGCTTGGATTTCTTGGCATCCGTTTGTTCATAAAGACCATAATTGATGCCAATCACCTTAACCTCTAACTCTTTGAGGCGCTTAACTAATCGAGCAAGTAATTCCCGATCTATGGGAGTAAGTTTAAAGTTCTCAATGTCAGCGTTTCCCAAATCTCTGGTAGCATTGTCGATGTTAACTAAATGTACTGGTCTAGGTGTATCAGGAGGTAGCTGTTGCTTCTGATTGGTTACATCCCGATAAAATGCCTGGGTGAAATATCTAAAATCAGATAACAAGTTATGGACAGGAAACATAGCACTGAGCAACAAAAAAGTTGATAATGCGATCGCTTCTTTCCGAGAAGGCTGCCAATCTCGCCAGAGACGCCGCCAACCCAACGGCTCAATCCGAAATAAATCCGTTCCTGAAGCAGGATGACGAAACAGGGAAGGAATCAAATAACCAGAAGGATAAGCATTCCTCTCCGACTTAAGATAGTTACAAGCATCCTGAACTGCCTGTTGAACATCCTTATATTCAGCCAAACTTTGACACAAGTATTGGAGAAAAACATGATTTACCGAATCATGGCTCTTCTCCCGCATCACCACCACCTGAGACAACCCCCGCTCAATCAGAGTGTCTGCAAGAGACAATCCACTGCAAGAGTTAAAAATGGCCACCTGTAGTCCCTGATTTTTAGCCAGAATCAACTCTTCTTCAATTTCAGTCATGGAGACAAACGCATCTGGAGCCAACTCTAACTCGCCGCCAGTATCCTTTGTTTCATTACTATGTCCAGCAAAAATCCAAATATCCCAACCCCGATCATCTACTAGTTGTTCAATAAACCGTTGCTTAAACTCCTCTCCACTTTCTCCCTCCTTAGGTTCAACCAATTGAACATCCGCCACTTGTTTGAGTAATCGCACCGTTTTTCGATCTTCCTTAAGATCTAGTTCTGACGTATCCGCCAAAACTGCCAAAATCCGAGGTTTAGCCCGTCGAGGGCTATTTTTAACTAAAATTGGTTCATTCTTAGTACTAATCAGAGTACGGGAAATATGAATCGGCGCTAGGAACTCCTCCTTGGGTACAATCTCCCAGGCTTCCCAAGGAAGCCTAGTTAACTCTGAACAGTTACAAGCAATCAGGAAATCAACACAATTACCACCTTGCTTCTGATGCTGAGAATTCTTACGCGCTGTCTCACGATAAATCCGCTGCCGAATTCCAATTAACTTTTGATCTCCTAACCACTGCTCAAACTCCTCGAGTAAAGCTTTCCTTGCTTGTTCTGCTATGTGCTTCCAATCTGTGGGAGGAGTCACAAAACAATCATCTGTAACTGTTCCCCTCATTGGTGTTCCATAAGCATTGAGATAAGATCTATTCCAATCCAGATACAAGCCATCCAAATTGTCAGGGTATGGCAAATTAGCAGAAATTTGTTTGCGTTCACCCCATGTCAACTGCAAGGTACAATCTAGACCAGTGCGCCAAACATTCAGTTGAAATATCGAACATTGGTTCATGTTGCGAGCTTATTTGATAAAAGGGAATAGGGAATGGGGAATGGAGGAATTGGTATATTTAATTCCTCCTTGTCTCCCCCAGATCATTACCAGAAATTATGGTTATTGAACCGGATTTGGTATCACTAGCTCACCGGAGGCGCACAGCAGTAAGCTGGCGAGTTGGGATACTTCGGAAGTGAGGCAAATTGGTTTGGGTAGTTCCAGCTGATTCATTGGGATCAAATTTGAACGGCTCTAAGCTCAATGTTTTTCCATTCAGCTCAATTGTCACCGTAAATTGCTCGTCCAGATTTCCCTCTAGTCGCACTACGAAATAACGAGCCTCCGTTTCCATTGTTTTGTCATACATAACCTTGGTGAGATCTTCCACTTGCAGCCGGATACCCTGGGGTAAAAAGCTACTAGACTGCATAGCCAAAATTAACAGTAAAGACCACTCCTGAGCTGAAGAATCTGACTTTTGCGGTAACTCCCAAGTTCCAGCTAACAGTTTCAAAGCTGTCCCAGCCAGATAGATGTCGCGACAACTCCCATAACTAGGCTGAGGAATTTCCATGCCCCTGTTTCTCAATTCTTCCAATACTGGGTAGAATGATTGAATAAAACGGAACCCAGAAGCTGTTACCAAGGGTAAAGGTGGTTCCCAATTTAATCTTTCAGCGTCCTCACCAAGTTCATTCCGTAACCAGAGAGCAACATTAATAGCTGGTTGCAATAGAGAAGGTTTTGGCTTAGGTGCAGCTGGAGGTTGGGAAGTAGAAGCTGCAGAAAGATCTGGCGGAGAACCCAGAGGTGGTGTTCCAGAACTACTAGGTATTTCGCATTTTTCTGCTAACTCAGGTAAATCAAACGCCCGTGGATCTCCTAACCGTAAACCCAATAACAGATGATTTATATCCCGCTTAAACCAATCGAAGTCCAAAGCATAAACTGAACCATCAGCATCCAATGTTAATTGACAAGATTCCTGCGCTTTTTGCAACCGGTCATAACCCAAAAAACTGTGAATAACCGCTTGTTCTTCCTCTTCAAAAACCTCAACCACCACATAAAAGTGAGCAGCAAATCCTGGATTATCAACCGCAACCTTTGGCAATCTGACTAAATCATCAATCAAACTCTCCGTCGCAATCAGACAAATTTTAAATTCTCCCACTTGCAGATTACAAACCGCCTCAATTACCCGGGAAGACTCTGGTTGCAATGCCGAACAGTTAGTTTTATCAAGCTTCAGTTTTCCCTCCCGTTCTTTAAACCATTCTTCAAAAGCCGATAGTGCCAACATATTCAGATAAGCTTGCCACCGCTGCTCTTGATAAGTAACTCTCTTACTAATCTCAAGTGCCTGAGTATAATCTTCCGGTTCTAGAGGAATAACCGGTTCCATCAAAACCTCAAAATCAGGTATTTGATTG